>SICY01000039.1 GCA_009697485.1 Nitrosarchaeum sp. | reverse complement strand
TCTGGTTTGGAGCTCCATGATCTATATGATATGACTGATGATGTAGCAGAGTCTACAAAACTAAAACGCGCCGAATTTAGTCTTATGCGTAGAAAAGCAGATCCATAATACTGATTAATTTATGATTTATGTGGTCGTCTGTTTCTGCTTTTCATTCTAGTGTATGATTTCACTTGTCGCCTTTTTTGTTGCTTTTCTAATCTTTTTCTGGTACGTGCTGTGGAGTTAGTTTCACCTTGTATTATTTTGACTTTACTTCCGTCTCTGAGCATTATTGGTTTTCCTTTAAATCTAAATTCTATGTCGTGACATTTTGTATAGTATTTTCTTAGGCAAAAAAATATTCTATTATTTGTGCCATGCATCTCTTTGACTTCTTTTGATTTTTTCAAATCACTGAGAATGTTTCTTAGTAATCCTTTGTCAATATTTGTAATTCTATGTAACTCTCTAAACCAAATGAATCTTGAATTAGTTCCCCATTCCTCTAGAACTTTAAGTGCCAAATTTGTTGCCCTTGATCGTGCTTCTTCTCTTTCGTCCAACTCTCTTGCTCTACATTTATCCTATATTTTAGGAATTTTGGTAACTATTGTAAGTCTTTTTTTGATTTGCTTTTTTCTTTTAATCTTGATTTTGTTACTTTGACTGACCGTCTTTGATTTTTTTCCATCTCTTTTGCAATATTGTCTATTTTTTTATAATTTTTGATTGTTCTTCAGATGAATTTGATTTTAAGAGATTTTTCTTTAATATTTTTAGTTCTGATGAATATTTTCTGAATTCATTTTTTAGGTCATTTAGATAAGGATCATTCATGATTTTTCTTTAACCAACTGGTATTTTAGAGATTTAGGATCTGGATTTATAATATTATTGATAAAAATAACCTTATTGCAACTAGTTGGAATCTTACAAATAAAGTCATCTCAAAAAATCCAAGAATTTTTGAACCAAGAACATGTTGGACGAATTTCCAGTATTGATGAGAATGGATACCCTCAAATAATCCCCATGAATTTTGTTTTTCTAAATGATTCTGTATACATGCATTCTCATATCAAAGGTGAAAAAATCAACAATATCAATCGAAACAACAAAGCTGGTTTTGAAGTTGATAGGGAACTAGAGTTTCTGCCTTCCTATTTTGAAGATCCAAAAGATGCATCACTTGCAGATACATTATACATCAGCATTGTAATCAAGGGAACAGCATCACTAGTAACAGATAGAGAAGAAAAAACACTTGCACTAAATGGTCTTATGAAAAAATATCAGCCAGAAGGAGGATATGATCCAATCCAATCTACTATGAGCGTTTTAGATAGTGTTGCAGTAATCAAAGTTATTCCTGACACACTTTATGGAAAATACAAAATTGGGCAACACATGCGTATCGAAAGTAGAATGGATTTGGCAGAAAAAATATTGAAAAGAAATTCTCCTACTGCTAAAGAGACTTTGAAAATTATGGGATTTGAGATAACTGAAAATGGATTACAAATGGTTGATGAACCTATTTGGTAGGAATTATTTATGATATCCCCATTGCTTTAAATTCAGTTTTGGATGATCGTAACTGTTGCAACAAATTCATAAATTTGAACTAGTATCCGAGTTTGAACCTACTGGTGATCAACCCCAAGCAATAGATGCCCTAGTTGAAGGTGTAAAAAAGAAAACAATTCAGACATTACTTGGAGTAACTGGCAGTGGAAAGACATTTTCTATTGCAAATGTAATTGCAAGAACTGGAAAAAACACATTGGTCATATCTCACAATAAAACTTTGGCTGCCCAACTATATTCTGAATTAAAGCAGTTTTTTCCAAAAAATAATGTAGGCTATTTTGTATCATACTATGATTATTATCAGCCTGAAAGCTATATGCCTCAAACAGATACCTATATTGAAAAAGACACACAAATCAATGAAAAAATTGAAAAATTACGATTAGAGGCAACTGCAATGCTGCTATCTGGAGATCCTACAATTATTGTCTCAACAGTGTCTTGTATCTATTCACTTGGCAATCCTCAGGACTGGGAAGACTTGGCAATTACAATTAATGCCGGCGATGTAATAAAAAGAAATGAACTAATAAAAAAATTCATTGACGCAAGATATGAAAGAAATGATACAGAAGTGGCTCCTGGTAATTTTAGAGTAAAGGGTGATACAATAGATATCGTCCCTGCATATTCTGAAGATATTGTACGAATTTCAATGTTTGGTGATGATGTAGAAAAAATTACATTGCTTGATAATATATCGCTTAAAGAAAAACGTAAAGTTACTCAGATGAAAATTTTTCCTGCAAAACACTATTTGATTGCAAAAGATGTTAGAGAAAAGGCTGTACTTTCAATTAAAGATGAGCTGGAAAAACGCCTGCCAGAGCTAAATGAATTAGAAAAACAAAGACTGGAAATGAGAACAAAATATGATTTAGAGATGATAGAGGAATTAGGTTATTGCTCAGGAATTGAAAATTATTCAAGGCATTTTGATGGAAGACAACCTGGCGAGAAAGCATTTTGTTTGATGGATTTTTTTGGAGATGACTATCTACTTGTAATTGATGAATCCCATGTTACTTTGCCACAACTACATGGAATGTACAAAGGTGACTATTCAAGAAAAAAAGAACTAGTGACATATGGTTTTCGCCTGCCAAGTGCATATGATAACAGACCATTAAAATTTGAAGAATTTGAGAATTATCTAAAAAACGCAATTTTTGTATCTGCAACTCCCAGCGAATATGAGAAAAAAATATCATCTCAAATAGCAGAGCAGCTAGTAAGACCTACAGGATTACTTGATCCAGCAGTGGAGATTAGGCCTACAAAAAACCAAATGGATGATTTAATTCAAGAAATTGCCAAAAGAGCAGCCAAAAATGAGCGTGTTTTAGTCACTACTCTGACAAAGCGGATGGCTGAAGACCTTGCTGAATATCTTTCAAAAAAACAGGTGAAGGTGAGATACATGCACTCTGAAATAGAAGGATTGCAAAGAACAGAATTAATTCGACAATTACGATTAGGAGAATTTGATGTTCTAGTTGGAATCAATTTGTTAAGGGAGGGCTTGGATATTCCCGAGGTTTCACTAGTTGCAATTTTAGATGCAGACAAGGAAGGATTTCTGAGAAACTTTACTAGCTTGATTCAAACATTTGGAAGAGCTGCAAGAAATGTAAATGGTTCTGTAATTATGTATGCCGATAACATTACAAAATCAATGTCTCATGCCATAGATGAAACAAAAAGACGTAAAGAAAAACAAATACAATACAACAAAGAGCACAACATAACTCCACAGACAATCATAAAATCAGTTCCTGAACAAGTTACAACATTAGATGAATCTAAACTAAAATCAATACATGATCTTGCTACTGATATTATTGAACTAGACTCTCAGATGAAAAAATATTCTGAAGAATTAGATTTTGAGCGTGCAATTGAATGCCGAGATAGAATAAAAAGACTAGAAAAGGAGATTAAATTCAAAGATGGCAGAAAATAAATTAAAAATTCGTGGTGCCAGACATCACAATCTAAAAAACATTGATGTTGATATTCCAAAAAATAATCTTGTTGTTATTACTGGATTATCTGGCTCTGGAAAATCCACTTTAGCTTTTGATACAATATATGCTGAAGGACAGAGACGTTATGTAGAATCACTTTCTGCTTATGCCAGACAGTTTCTTGAAATAATGGACAAACCCGATGTTGATTCCATAGAAGGACTTTCTCCTGCTATATCTATTCAACAAAAAACTACAAGTAAGAATCCTCGCTCTACTGTTGGAACAACCACTGAAATCTATGATTACATGAGATTGCTTTATGCAAGAATTGGAATTCCGTATTGTACAAATTGCTCTAGAAAAATATCTAGTCAATCAGTTGAGACTATTTGTGATTCTATTCTCAAAGACTTTGCTGGCCAAAAAATCCTAATTCTATCTCCAATTATTCAGAGAAAAAAAGGAACATATGAGAAATTATTTGAACAGATAAAAAAAGACGGATACTCTAGAATACGCCTAGATGGGGAGATTTTGAGCCTAGATGAGCAGTTTCCAACCCTTGACAGACAGAAATGGCACAATATTGAGATTGTAGTAGATAGAATACAGACAGAAAAATCTGAAAGATCTAGACTATTTGAGGCAATACAAACTGCAATCAAGGCATCAAAAGGAGATGTTATGATTTCCTCTGAAAAATCAGAAAAAATTTTTTCACAAAACAACGCATGCCCTTATTGTGGATTGACAATTGGTGAGCTAGAGCCAAGAACATTCTCATTTAATTCTCCATTTGGAATGTGTAAAGCATGTAATGGGTTGGGCATAAAAATGGAATTTGATGCAGACCTTGTAATTCCTGATAAGAGTAAATCAATTTTAGATGGTGCAATTGTTCCATGGAGTGGACGATTTTCTGCATTTAGAAAACAAGCATTAAGGGCTGTTGGGAAAAAGTTTGGTTTTGATTTAATGACTCCTATTGAAAAAATAACGCCCAAACATCTTCGAATTATTTTACATGGCTCTAATGATCTGATTGATTTTAAATACAGTTCTAAATCCGGTGATTCTTCTTGGCAATATACTAATGCATTTGAGGGGGTGTTAGTTAATCTTCAACGCTCTTTTATGGAAACTGATTCTGAATCAAAACGTGAATGGCTAAAACAATTCATGCTAGATACACCTTGTACTGTGTGTAATGGAAAAAAATTAAAACCAGAGTCATTGGCAGTCAAAGTCAACGATAAGGGAATTATGGATGTTTGTGATTTATCGATTGATCATTGCTATGATTTTTTCTCTACATTAACGTTAACTGAAAATGAACAATACATTGCACGAGAGGTCCTTAAAGAAATTAAAGAAAGATTAGAATTTTTAATGAATGTGGGATTAAACTATCTTACATTAAATAGATTAAGCTCTACTTTGTCTGGTGGTGAATCTCAAAGGATTAGATTAGCAACTCAGATTGGGTCTAATCTTACTGGAGTCTTGTATGTTCTTGATGAGCCTACAATTGGATTACATCAGCGTGATAATGAGCGTCTCATTAAAACGCTAACAAAGCTACGAAATCTTGGAAATACTGTAATTGTAGTGGAGCATGACGAAGAAGTTATACGAAATTCAGACTGGATTGTGGATTTGGGTCCAGGTGCAGGGGTGCATGGAGGAAATGTAGTCTTTGAAGGAACTATTGGCCAAATTCTTAATGGTCATAAATCTGTGACTGGAGATTATTTGAAAAATAATTCATTGATAAAACTCGAAGGAAAAATACGTAACAGATCTGGCTCATTAATTATCAAAGGAGCATCTGAAAATAATCTAAAAAACATTGATGTGGAGATTCCACTGGGTCTTTTTGTTTCTGTAACTGGTGTATCTGGTTCTGGAAAATCTACTTTGATAAATGATATTTTATTAAAATCTCTTGAAAGTCACTTTTACCAGTCTACTGTAAAATCTGGAAGTCATAGCGAAATTTTAGGTCTTGAAAATATTGATAAGGTGATCGCAATTGATCAATCCCCAATTGGGCGAACCCCACGTTCTAATCCTGCAACATACATCGGCGTATTTACTTTTATAAGAGAATTATATGCAAATACAGAATTATCAAAAGAAAGAGGATACTCACTAGGACAATTCTCCTTTAATGTGGCAGATGGAAGATGTTTTGCCTGTGATGGCGATGGCGTAAAACAAATTGAGATGCAATTTTTGTCTGATGTTTATGTAAAGTGCGATGAATGTAAAGGCAAGCGATACAACTCTGAAACTCTTTCAGTTTTGTATAAGGGGAAAAATATCTCCGATATATTGGATATGACAGTTTATGAGGCACTACAATTTTTTGAAAACATTCCTTCAATTAGAAGAAAATTACAAACTATTTTTGATGTTGGGTTGGGGTACATCAAGCTAGGGCAATCATCTACTACTTTGTCTGGTGGAGAAGCACAAAGAGTAAAACTAGCATCTGAATTATCCAAAAGAGGAACGGGAAAAACGTTTTACATTCTTGATGAGCCTACCACCGGATTACATTTTGCAGATGTCCAAAAACTACTTGATGTGTTAAACAGGTTGGTAAATTTGGGAAATACTGTACTGGTAATTGAGCACAACATGGATGTAATCAAAAACTCTGACTGGTTAATTGACTTGGGACCTGAAGGTGGCGATGAGGGCGGCAAAATAGTCGCTGTGGGCACGCCTATTCAAGTTGCAAAAGCACCTGGAAGCTATACTGGAAAATATCTCAAAAAATTACTAAAGCAATGACTTTTGATATTTCAAAAATCCACATCCCATCAAATCCAGGCATCTATTTGATGAAGGATTATGATAAAAAAATTATCTATATTGGTAAGGCAAAAAATCTAAAAAACAGAGTAAGGTCATATTTTTTAAAAAATCAAAACTATAAAACACAAAAGCTTGTAGAAAACATTTCTGATATTGAATTTGTTTTAACTGATAATGAAAGCGAAGCATTTCTTTTAGAATCCAATATGATAAAAAAACATAGGCCCAAGTTTAACATTGAATTAAAAGATCAACAACGCTACACCTATCTTAGAATATCAAATGAGAAATACCCTAGACTACTTGTTGCAAGACGAACACACGATGGAAAATTTCTAGGTGGTGGAAAAATCTTTGGCCCATTTATGAAAGGCAGCTCAAAGCTACTTACTATCGGTACTTTACGAAAAGCATTTCAAATTAGAATCTGTAAACAATTACCAAAAAAAGTCTGTTTGGAATACCATTTGGGAAATTGTGAAGGTCCATGTGAATTCAAAGACGCTCAAGACAAATACATACAACATGTGTCTGCATTAGAAGAAGTCCTAAAAGGAAAAAATCAAACCCAAATTTTTACAAAAAAATTAAAAGAAGAAATGACACAAGCTGCAGAGTCACAACAATTTGAGCGTGCAAAGGATATTCGTGATACTCTGATTAGATTGAATAGTCTTCAAACAAAACAAAAAATGGAATATGTTGAGAATTCTGATGAGGAGTACTTTGGATTTAGGGATAAAGATCAAACTGTAACTGTAATGAATTTTAGAATGA
>SICY01000038.1 GCA_009697485.1 Nitrosarchaeum sp. | reverse complement strand
TTCCTAGACATTCTGATAATTGTAATTTCATAGTTGGTTTTTCTTTGAATTCCTTGATTATTTCATTTTCTACTACTGCAAATCCTGTTTTTTCTTTTCTTTTTGTTCTGGTTGCGATGCATGCAATGCTATTTTTTTCTTTGAAGACTTTTCTCATCTTTACTAGATCTATGGCACATAGATTATCTACAAACCATAACACAAATTCTGAATCTCCTTTTAGTTTATCTTCAATATGTAAAAGATCTCCACCTGTTCCACTTTGTGTGTCTTGTACAAACGTAATCTTTTTTTTATTTTTTGGACTGCTGTAATAATTTTTAATTTGACCTCCTAATCCTGTATAATCTGAAATTATGATTATTTCTTTGATGAAATCAAATGAATTCAAATATTTTACAATATAATCAATTAACGGCTTGTCATTTATTGGCGTCATTGCTTTTGGAAAATATTCTGTATATGGCTTGCCTCTAGTTCCTTTGCCACCAGCTAAAATTATGGCTTTCACAGTCTAACGGTATGATTTTTGTTTTCTTCTTCTTGCACCAGGTCCGCCAAATTTCTTTGGTTCTTTTCTTCTGGCATCCCCGCTAATAAGATACTTGTCAAAATCTGTAATTCTTTGCCTTAGGTCTTCTCTAGTTGATTTTGGAAATGGATGATCTTTAGGATCTTTTTTAGATTTAGTCCAACCTATGAGTGCTCTTGAAATGCCAGTAGCTACTGCACTGGCCTGTCCCATAAATCCGCCTCCTCTTACTCTGACAGAAATATCTACCTTGTCTCTTAAATCTCCTGTAATTTCTAATGGTGCTAACATTACCTCACGAGCTGTTTCTTGTGGGATCATCTCAATAGGTATGTTGTTTATTCTAATTTTTCCTCGTCCTTTTGTAATGTATACATGTGCGCTGGATGTTTTTCTAGTTGCAAAATAAATTTCTGTTTTTGGTGTTGTCATTCTGTCCACCCTATTATTTTTGCAATGTCACCAACTGTTGTATAATTTGCTGAAGATTTTCTAATTTTAGCTTCTTTGAATTGAATTTTTTCAAATGAACTTAGTTCTTTAGGTGAACCAATGTATGTTCTTAGTCTTTTGTGAGCTAATATGCCCGATGGTTTTTTTCCATATGGTAGCATTCCACGGATCATTTTCTTCATTATAGTATCTGGTCTTCTTGGATGTATTGGACCATGTCTTGGATGAATGACACTGTTAACTTCTAAAAATCCTCTATATTCACTAATTATGTTTGTTCTTGTTCCACTGATCATGATTTTTTCACAATTTACAACTGAAACTCTGTTTCCATTTAACAATAATTTAGCAACATTTGATGATAGTCTTCCTGCTATGTGGTCTGTAGCATCTACTACAATTGGTTTGTCTATTGATATGACATTTTCTTGACTAGCCAAGTAATACTACTCCTTTTCCAGTTGGGTGTTTTGCTATTAAATCTGAAAAACTAACTACTTTTCCTCCTTTTTCTAAAATCTTTGTAGCTGCAGAATTTGAAATTGAAAATGAGCAAAGTGTAATTTTATGATCAATATCGCCAGTTCCTAATACTTTTCCTGGAAATACTACAGTATCTGCATCCTTTGTTAGTTGACCTATTCTGTTCAAATTGATATGTCGTCTTGCAATAGATGGTTTTAATGCATAATCTGCCAATCTTGCCCAAATTGGGGCATCGTTTTTAGTAGATGCCTTTTTTAGATCTTTTGCCATGCGTATGACGACTTGATTAGTCATGTGAATAAACCGACTTAAAACCCAAATATAATGTGTATGCTTAGTTTATTCTTTTAATTGGCCAATTATTTCTTTAAACTCTGATAATCTATTACTTAGCTCATCTACTCCTGCAAGAATTATTTGTTCTGGTTTTAATGCTCCTGTTGATTCTATTGTAAGTACTCTCTCATCTTCTTTATTGGTTTCAGTTAAAACTGAAATGTTTGCTGAATTCCACTTTGCATGTTCTGTTCCGCGACCAAGTCTTGCATAACATTCTACTTTGATTCTTTGTCCTGCTGCTAGCTGAACAATTGGAATTTTATCTGAAATTGGTTTTACTGCATCATCCTCAGATGTTAAGTCATTTGATAATATTGTTCTTGTGACGTCTGAATCTCCTGAATCTAGAACTAACATAACTTTACAATTAGAACATCCTGTCTCACTTTGACAATCACATTTTGATGGCTCATTGAATCTTGATAAATCCGTTTTAATTGGTATTAATCCTAGTCTATGTGCCAAACCTTCATCTGGTAATACGGATGAATTTTCTATGATATCTACCGTATCTATAGCAAATATCGGGACGCCATTTAGACAGATACGTCTAAGTGCATTTGCATATTGTAATGGAACGCCTTTTAGCTTTACTGACATTTTTTGATTATCCTTGTTAATTACCTCTAAAGAAGACAAATCTTAGAAGAAAATTTCCAAAGTCCACATAAAAATCTAGCTAGTTTTATGTATAGATCTTAAAGTTTTAGCGTTACATAATCAAGCTCATTTTAGGCATAATCTTGTAATTCTCAACATCCTAACTTTTTTTAATTTTCTAACACTCTTTGTTTTCCTAAAATCAAATAAAACTCTAATAATCATAAATGCATAGAATAATCATTGGATTATGAAAAATTCTGTTCACAAATTTTAGAATCTAATCCTAAAATCCGATTTGCTACCGTTTATGATCAATGGGCTGTTCGTGTTGGAGGTGGTATGCGTGAGGGCTTGACTAGCCTGCTTTCAGAGCATAAGGAAAATGAATTAGTCACTCTTTCTATTATTGATTGGAAGGCACGTAAAGAAATGTCAAAGTGGCTTGGCAAAACAAAATACACCTTGGCTGAATATGACTTGGTTAAGCGCTTTTCCCTTTATCTGGGGGATGACCATTTACTTCTTGTAAGCACCGCAAAAGATGTCGACACAGATGTAGTGGTAGATAAAATTATCAAACTCTATTACAAAAATCAAGACTAATTTTTTTGCGTATAGATAAATACCAAATTATCATACAATATTTCAGAAATGGTCGATGTAACTGTAGTTAGATATTCCTACGAAGGCGAAAAATTTGAGATTTTGGTAAAGCCTGACCCAGCACTAGATTTCAAACTGGGAAAGAAAAAAGATATTTCTACAATCTTGATTTCTGATGAGATATACACTGACTCTGGTAAAGGCACTAAACCATCAACAGAAAAACTACTCAAGGCTTTCAAAACTGAAGATGTCAATGAGATTGCTGAGATAATGCTTAGAAAAGGTGATCTGAATCTTACTACTGATCAAAGACGTAAGATGCTTGATGAAAAAAGAAAACAAATTGTTTCATTTATTGCCAAGACTTACGTTGATCCTAGAACACACTTACCTCATCCTCCACTGAGAATTGAACAAGCATTAAAGGATGGAAAAATCACAATAGAACCACAAAAAAATGTAGATGAGCAAGTAAAAGATATTGTAGAAAAATTGCGTTCTATCATACCTTTGAAATCTGAAAACCTTGATCTTGAAATAACTATCCCTGCACAATATGCATCTCAATCTTATGCTGTTTTGAAATCTGTAGGATTTCTAAAAAAGGAAGAATGGCAAAATAATGGTTCCTTAAAAGCAATACTTGAAATACCCGCTGGAGCAAGGCCAAACGTGCTTGATAGACTAGGTTCTATAACAAAAGGTTCTGCTACAGTTGAGGTTATGAAGTAATGGAGAACAAAAGAAAATATGTTATCCCTGGCGATGTAATTACAACGGGCCCTTACAGACCTGAACAAAACGTAATCCTCGATGGCAACAAAATCATTTCTACTGCTATAGGAATTTCAGAAATTTACGATGATTCCATTAAAGTAATACCGCTAACTGGAAAATATATCCCAAAAATCGATGACCTTGTAATTGGCAAAGTCGTCTCTCACACATCATTATCTTGGGAATTAGATATCAATTCATGTTATGTGGGATTTTTACCTGCACAGGATGTTTTTGGAAGAGATTTTTCTGCACATGCAGATGAACTCTCATCAAAGCTAAAATCAGGTGATCTTGTTGCAGCTAGAATTGCTAATTTTGATAGAACTAGAGATCCACTTGTTACAATAGCTGATAGAGATCTTGGTAAGATTGATTCTGGACATCTAGTCAAAATTTCACCTAGCAAAGTTCCACGCCTGATTGGAAAAAGAGGAACTATGATTCAAACAATTGAAATGGCTACTGGTGCTGCTATTACAATTGGTCAAAATGGTTGGGTCGTAGTCTCATGTGAAACTCCCGAGGGATTATTAAAGGCTAAAAAGGCAATACAAATGGTAGACGAAAAGGCACATATTGCTAATTTAACTGACCAAGTGAAAGAAATGTTAGAATCAAAAGATGAATCATAATGGGCGGAAGAGATACAACACTAGTGTTACTAGATGAAAATGGAATTCGTTGTGATGGTAGAAAAGTTGATGAACCAAGACGAATTATGATTAAAGCTGGAGGATTAAAAAATGCTGATGGCTCGGCATACATTGAATTTGGCGATAACAAAATTCTAGTTGGAGTATTTGGTCCACGAGATGTACATCCAAAACACATGTCCAATACAGATACTGGTATTTTACGAGTTAGATATCATATGGAGCCATTTTCTGTAACTGAGAGAAAAAATCCTGCACCATCTAGAAGAGAAATTGAAATTTCCAAAGTTATCAAAGAGGCATTAGAGCCAGCAGTAATGTTAGACAAATTTCCAAGAACTGCAGTTGATGTATATATTGAAGTTCTTCAAGCTGACGGTGGCACTCGATGTGCTGCCCTTTCTGCTGCATCTGTAGCTTTGGCAGATGCTGGAATTCCCATGAGAGATATGGTAGCAGCATGTGCTGCAGGTAAAGCCGCAGATACAATTATTCTTGATGTTAATAATGAAGAAGACCAAGCAGGACAAGCAGATATGCCTATTGGCTACATGCCCAGTCTTGAAAAAATCACACTACTCCAATTAGATGGTATACTAACTCCTGCAGAATACAAGAAATGTGTGGAGACAGGAATTCATGGTTGTAAAATTGTTTATGAATTACAAAAGAAAGCATTAACTGAAAAATATTTTGGAAACGGAGAAAAGTAAATGACATCTACTTCTGTAATTGATGAGCTAAAGAAATCTCAAATTCTTGAATTATTAGAACAAGGAAAAAGAGTTGATGGAAGAGCACTAGACGAACCACGAAAATTAATGATTGAAATAAATGCAATTCCAAAAGCAAATGGTTCTGCACGCGTTAGATTAGGTGACAGTGAAGTAGTTTGCGGCGTTAAAATTCAACCAGATAGACCTTTTCCAGATATGGGTGACAAAGGTATCTTCATTTGTACTGCTGAGCTTTTACCATTTTCTCATCCAAGTGTTGAAACTGGCCCTCCTGGACCTGATGTTATTGAATTGGCAAGAGTAGTTGATAGAGGTATAAGAGAAAGTCACATGATTGATTTGTCTCAACTAGTAATTGCAAAAAATAAATCTGTCGTTGGAGTTTTTGCTGATAATGTTGTAGTTGATTATGATGGAAATTTGTTTGATACATGTGCTTATGCTGCGACAGCTGCAATTCTCTCTTCCAAAATGCCAAAATGGGAAATAAAAGATGATGTGCCAACTTTAGTTGAAGGTGGAGAATCAAATGTTCCAACTACTACTATTCCTGTCTCTGTCACTATGGGCAAAATTGGAAATTACATAATTGTTGATCCAAATGGTGATGAATGGGATAGCATGGATGCAAGAATTACAATCACTACTGATTCTAATGGAAACATTTGTGCTTTGCAAAAAGGAGGAACTGGTGGATTTACATTTGATGAGGTAATCAAATGTGGTGAGATATCTGTTAAAGTAGGCTCAAAAATAAGAGAAAAGTTAAAACAAGCAAAGGAAGGAGGGCAATAAATTGGCAAAGCAAAAATCACTAAAAGGATTAGGTGCCAGATATGGTATCAAAATTAGAAAACAATATGCCAAAATTCACTTTCAACTAAAAGAAAAGAGAACTTGCCCTGAATGTGGTTCTCAACAGTTTAATCGAGATGCAGTTGGTATTTGGTCTTGTAAGAAATGTAGTTTCAAAGTTGCTGGAACAGCATATGATGTCAAGCTTTAATGCAAAAATCACTATTGATGCAAAAGAGAAAACAAAAGCGATTTTTGATTCTATAAATACTGATAATGAATTTTATCCAGAAAATCCCACAAAAACCCACATGGCATTAAATGAAAAAATTACCATTTTAATAGAATCTGATCATATTCCACACTTACGAGCAAATCTTAATTCAACTTTAAGATTAATTCAGGCAAGTTACGATTCAATTGAATCGGTAAAGATATAATGAAATCACAGACATTGTATTAACATGTCAGCAGGACAAATGCCTCCTTGGCTTCAAGAACAGCTCATGAAAATGCAACAATCTCAACAAAACCTTCAATCAATAATGACCCAAAAACAACATCTTGAGATGGAAAACATCGAAACTGAAAAAGCTCTTGAGGAATTAAAAAAAGCAGCAGATGATGATAATGTATACAAACATGCTGGTTCAATTTTGATAAAATCTACTAAACAAGCACTAATTGATGAATTAGAAGAACGAAAAGAGATGGCAAAAACACGTGCAACTGTTCTTGAAAAACAAGAATCTAGAATTAAAGAATCTCTCAAAGAGCAAGAAGCAAAAATCACCGAAATGATGCGAGGTCCACCGTCAGGAGGCACTCAAATGTCAAAACCACCACCTGATGATAATCCCAGAAAATAGCCTGATAACTGAGATTTCAAAAAGATATTAACAAATTAACAAAATTACATTTGGTGAAATTAGAAAATTTACGAATTATTATAGATGAACGGGAACGTAAAAGTGGAATTCCTGATCTGCTAAAATCTGTCGGGCTTAATATTGAAATGAAAACATTACCTGTCGGTGATTATATTGTTGCACCTGAAACTGTTGTAGAGCGTAAAAGTATTCGTGATTTGATGTCTTCTGTTTTTGATGGTAGGCTTTTTGATCAATGCTCTAGACTAAAAGAACACTTTCAATTTCCAATAGTGCTTA
>SICY01000037.1 GCA_009697485.1 Nitrosarchaeum sp. | reverse complement strand
TTTAGATATTTTATTAATCCTATACGTCCCAATCTTTTTGATATGATGTAAATCACAAATGCACCTGCTGTTGCACCACAACCACCGGTTATTCCAACACCTACAACATGAAATACATTCATTTCATTTTTTAATATGCTATATCCAGCTAAAGGAAACACTACTTCACTTGGAATTGGTGGAAAAACTGTTTCCATTAATGCAGCTAAAAATACTCCGGGGTAAATATTCTGAGACACTAATGAAACAATCCATTGAATAAATGAGTCTATTTCACTCAAATCATTTTTCTTCCGTTAAATAATAATGTAATTCTGTATAACATTCAGTGCAGTATTCTTGATCATTTGTATGATCACAATCGTAAACTTTTGATACTTCATTATTGCATTTTGCACAAGTTGGCATCTAGGATACACTAACTCGAGATTTTTTTATCTTTATTGCACCTAATGCTGCAATAATTCCTCCAATTATAATGAGACTTCCTCCCTCCCCCATCATTCTTGTGGAATTTTCTGTCTCCGCTGCGCTAGTTGCAGACATTATTCCTCCAATAATTATCAAAATTCCTGTTACTATCAACATTATCCCCAATCCTTTGTATTGTGGTTTTTTTGATATGAAAAATGCAACTACAGATAAAATAATTGGCGGAAACCCAAACGCTATTCCACGTGTCATGGCATCAAAGGGTAAGAATCCGTCTCCTGCTCCACCACCACCTACAATGACATCTGACCCATAAATGACCAGTAAAATTATAGAAATTCCTGAAATTACATATGGAATTGAAATTGACATGCTTGAATTTCTTTATTTATATTTAATAAACCTATTATGGCAAGTTTGTTCTTTATACTGGATTTATGGATACTTTGTCTTTGAGTGATTCTAATTTTTTTAATAGTTGTTCTATTGATTCACCCTGTTTTCCTACCAAATTAAAATGTCCTAGTTTTCTTAATGGTTTTGAAATTTTTTTACCATACATTTTAAGAAAAACATTTTGTTCTGATAGTACTATTGGTTTATACTCTCCCTCAAAATTTTTTGGACCTAAAATATTGTACATTATAGTTGGATGTAAAAGAGAAGTACCTCCTAATTCTAAACCCAAAATTGCTCTGAGATGTTGCTCAAATTGAGATGTCTCACTTGATTGTAATGTATGATGGCCAGAATTATGCACTCTTGGTGCAATTTCATTTATTATGATTTCATCATTTTCTGTAACAAACATCTCTATGCCAAAAACACCTGCTCCCTTTAGAACACTCATTGTAGTTTTGGCAATACCCTCTGCTTTTTTTGCAATTTTTTCAGATATTCTTGCTGGAGCTATTGTTTCACGGAGAATATTATCTTCATGGATATTTTCCACAAGAGGAAATGTTTTAATTTGCCCTTTTGTGTTTCTTGCAGCAATAACTGATACTTCCATTTTAAACGGTATAAATTTCTCAAGCATCAAATTTTTTTCATTAAAATAATCAAATGCTTTTTGGATTTGTTTTGGTGAATCTATTTTAAAATTACCTCTTCCATCATATGCATCACGTCTGGCTTTGAGTAATGAGGGATATCCAAATTTTCTCAACCCTTGCTCCAAATCAGAAATAGATTCTACCAGAGTAAATTCTGGAACAGAAATGTTATTTTGCATTAAAAATGATTTTTGTAAAAATTTGTCTTGAATTATTTTTAGTGTTTCTGGTGATGGATTAATTTCTGCATCTTTTTCAACTATTTTTAATACTTCACTATCGCCTGATTCTATCTCATATGTAATGATGTCAGATCTTTTGGCTAGTTCGATTATGGCATTTTTATCTTTAAAATCTGCAATTATTTGCTCTGCGCCTACCTGTGATGCAGAGCAATTTTTTACAGGATCTAAGACTATAATTTTTGAAATATGCTCAGGCATTTTCTTGGCTGCCTCAGATATCATCATCCCGAGTTGCCCGCCACCTATTATTCCAAGTATCTTACCCATAATCATTTCCAGATTGACGATTAAAAATATCTAATGCTAATTTTTGTAAATTGATTGCTTTTTTCACTGTAGGTTCAATCATTGAGAAACTGATTTTGGCCATTATAGATAATAACTTGCTTTATTTTTCTATCATTGTGAGCTATACAAAGAAACCATTGGTTGGGATCATTATGGGTTCAAGCTCCGATAGTAGAATAATGAAAGATGCTGCTGAAATTCTGGATAAATTTAAGATAAAACATGAGGATCAGATTGTATCGGCACATAGAACGCCTACTAGATTAGATGAATATGCAAAACATGCAGAAAAAATGGGATTTAAAATAATAATTGCAGGTGCTGGTGGAGCTGCACATCTTCCAGGGATGATTGCATCACACACAATAATTCCTGTAATAGGGGTTCCAATCATGGTCTATAATGATAAACAATCTAAAAAAACAGACAATTCAAAATTTTCTTCTTTTGGAGGATTAGATTCACTTCTCTCGATCTCAGAAATGCCCTCAGGGTCGCCTGTTGTAGCAGTTGGAATAAACAAAGCAGGTAATGCTGGAATATACGCAATAAAAATTTTGGCAAATGAATTTCCAGAATTAAAAACGAAATTAAAACAGCACAAATCAGATCAGCATGACTCTGTAGTTAAAGAATCAAATGAATTAAAAAAACAAGGCCTTAGTAAATTTGTTAAAAAAAAATTCAAATAAATTTATGTCATTAAACTAAATTTGATGTTTTTCTTTTGCAATGTCTCGATTAGTTTATCTGCCTGTTCTTTTCCCTGTGTTTCTAAACTTAGGGTAACTCCTGCAGAACCTGCGCTAATGTTTGAACTTAACCTATCGTGAACTACTTCCACAATATTTGCATTAGCTGCACTAATTTCATCTACTATCTCCTTAAAGGCACCAGGTCTGTCAGGTAACAAAATCGATAATTTCAGTAAACGTCCCATTGTGGCCAATCCTTTATCTACTATTTGTCCTAAAAGATACATGTCTACATTGCCTCCTGTTAAGATCGCGACAACTTTCTTTCCAGGTGAGGGTTTTGCTGAAATCAAATAAGCTAAACCTACAACACCTGCAGGTTCAACTACAAATTTCATTCTCTCCATTAGCAAAAACATTGCTTTGATAATTTCTGAATCATCAACTAACACTATCTCATCAATCAATTCTTTAATTATTGAAAATGTTATTTTTCCGGGTATTTTTACAGATATCCCATCTGCAATGGTTCGTGCGCCACCACATGATGTTAAAGAACCACTTTTAAGAGATTCATACATTGATGGAAATGATCTTGATTGAACACCAATTACTTTGATATTTGGGTTTTTTTCTTTTATTGCAATTAAAACTCCTGCAGCTAGTCCACCCCCTCCAATTGGAACATAAACCTCATCTACATCAGGAAGATCTTCTAAAATCTCTAATCCGATTACTCCCTGTGCCGCTATGATTTGTGGATCATCAAATGCATGTATCATCGTAGCACCAGTTTCTTGTGCAATTTCTTTTGCTTTTGCAGATGATTCATCATAGTTTATTCCCTCTAAAATGACATTTGCACCATAATCTTTGGTTGCAGACACTTTTGATGGTGATGCGTTTTTTGGCATAACGATTGTACATGGTATTTTTTCTAATGATGCTGCAAATGCAACACCTTGTGCATGATTACCTGCAGATGCTGCAACTACTCCATATTTTTTTTCATCAGTAGACAATAATTTTATTTTGTAATACGCACCACGCATTTTAAATGACCCTGTTTTTTGTTGAAATTCTGCCTTTAGATAAATTTGTGAACCTGTAAGATTACTAAAAATTGGTGAATAAACTAACGGTGTTTTTTTTACCTCGTTTCCTCGCAAAGAGTCTGCATTTAGTATTTCATCATAAGTGGGATTCATTGGAAATTCTGCTAGATAAGAGAGATATTTGACTTCTTCCATTTCAAATTTAGATTTTTAATCAGCTTTTGTGCGCAATTTGTGAGAAACACAAACAAATAATTCAAAACAGTCGTCAAAACCACATCTGAGGACTAAATTCTCTCAATACGGGCATTTGTTAGACCTAAGGCTTAACTGTTTTTATAAAATAATTTCAAACATTATGGTGTCAATAATTTAGAAAAGTCATCTAAGCGTTTGATGATGTTTTCTTTTACGGACTCTGAGATCTTTCGAGGATCAAATAGACCCTCTTTTGTTTTATTTCGTATAAATTCAATATCAAATGTACACAAACATCCTTCTTCACCTGTTATCAATCTGGTATCATCAATTAAGACAGGGCTGGTTTGATATGTTTCAACTAACATATTGTCTAATTCCTTGATTAGATTTGTTTTTTTATTTGATAAATCCTGGAAATCAACTTCAATATCTTTTTCAATTTCTTTGTAGATTTTTTCTCTAAACTCATCGTTTTCGTAAAATATTTCAAATAATTTCTGATGATCAAAATCTTTGTATCCTTTATCCTTTAATTTGTTTAGTACAAATTGATCACTGTTATCTGACATTTGCTGTTCTTTGTTTTTTGTCAAATCAATTATCTCCGATAATTCTTTTTGCAACTGTACGACACGCTGATCTGGTTTGTAGTATAACAACACATGATATTGTAATGACATGTGTCCTGAAATAAGATAATTTCCTTCTCTAATCTCAAATTTGGTAAAAATTCTTCTAAGGTCATCGTTATTTGAAATTGAAACTTCTTGAACTGACCAGTCTTTCAAGTCTTTAATGATTGTTTGATAGAAACCATTTACAAGTGCAGGATCAAAAGTTTTTTGCTCGGTAATTGTTGCATCTCCCAACATCACCTTGACGCTTATTGATTTGGTAAGACCCATTATTTTTGCAAGAAATGACTGTTGAATATTCTCATTTTTGTTATTCAAGTATTGAATAAAGTCATTTGGAGATCTTGTACCTAAACGCACAAGAAATAACGAATTCTAACTGTCCTTAAACCTTAAGATCAAGTATATCTTAAATAGAAAAATCAGGTTATTTTATGCATGGTTAGAGGGAAAATTCGATGTGATCTTTGTAATTCCGTGATTTTACAGTATTACCATGAGGGTTATAAGGGGGATAGGGGGAAATGCCCTATCTGCAATACAGATTTTCCGCTAGAATGAGATGATAAAAATGTCCACACCTGATGAATCCAACAAATCTCAAATTGAACAAAATGCCAAAATATCAACTGAACAATCCAGTCCAAATTTGATAGATGTGTTACTTGGTCAAAAAGAACACAAAGTTGTAGATTCTGAAACTATGATTCTAGAAACACAGAAACGAATTTGGGGGGCATTAAAACAAGGCTATGAATATACTGGAATTACAGATGAATCAGAAAAATTTCTGCGCAAAAATGTTTTTTCCAAATTTGACATAATAGTACTTTATGTTGATTTAGTAGGATCAACTACAATGACATTAGAATTGCCTGAAGACAAATTAGCAATCATAATAAGCTCTTTTGCTCTAGAGATGGCATCAGTTATTACTCTTTACGGCGGATATGTTTTAAAATTTGTAGGTGATGCAGTGATTGGATATTTTGTTGCTTCTGAGAATCCACTTTTAGTTGCAGATAATGCTGTAAGTTGTGCAAAATCCATGTTAACAGTAATCCAAAAAGGCATCAATCCTATTTTGAATCAATATGATTATCCTGATTTAATGGTAAAAATTGGAGCTGATTTTGGCCAGAGCATAGTTGTTAGATATGGTTCAAATCCAGACGCTTCTCCTGTTGATTTGATGGGTCCTGCAATGAACATTGCTTCTAAAATTCAATCACTTGCAAAACCAAACCAAATCTTAATTGGCGATGATGTATATCATAGATTGCATCCATCTTCTCAAAGTTCATTTAAGGAAATTGTTTGGAGAAACAACGAATGGAAATACCGTTCTAGACTAACTGGTAAAGTTTACCCAGTTTATGAGTATAGTGGTTAAACAGTAAACTTTTCGGGGCATTCAACATGTTCATAATGATGCTCGGTGAATTTTTCTTGAATCACATAAATTACAATTTTATGTAGATCTTCTTCTTTGATGTTTTTATTGCATCTGATACATGTCTTTATTGATTCTGTCATGCGTATTTGCGATCTAAAACAGGAATCTATAAGGATCTGCGATCAGCTCAAATTGAGCTAAAATGACTCCAAATTAGCTATATAGTATATCAAACGCCTAAAGACAAGGCAAAAATATAGCAAAAATAGCAAGATATCGTGGAAGATTTACCAATTAAACAGCTAAAGGACATCTATGGATTAAACCCAAACATACCTCACCTTGCTTTGCAATTTCCAAGACTGCCTCCTGGTTTATCTAATCCGTTGTTTAAAATTTTTGAAAACCCAATGAAGGAAAAATTTGCTGAAGAAAACGCATCAATCAATAAAAAACTACAGGGATTTCAGCAATCATATCAGAGATATGCATCTGGACTATTAACCATGAATTCCGGTGGAATTGTTCCTCCTGGACATCCATTATTTAGTCGACAAAATTCTGTCAGTACATTAAAAACAGAAAATGATAAATTATTAAAAGAAAATCTAGAATTAAAGAAAAAACTAGATGATAAAAAAGAATCTAATTCCAGAATGCGCTGATTTATTGGGCATAGTACTTTTAACATGTGATTAATTTTCAAGAATAATTTTTTAGATTAGTAAGAATCCTTATTAATTTCAAAATCAAAGCTAGCTTTTCGACACTAAACCCTTTTTATATGACATATTTTAGACACGAAAAGAGTTTAGAAATTTATGTTTTCATTTTCGCTTTATTTCTAAGTTCTTTGGCATGTGCTATACTTTCAGGTCTTGAATTATACTTTTTTGCGTATTCTTTCTGTTTCGCTTTTCTTTCAGGTCTTGAATTATACTTTTTTGAGTATTCTTTTCTTTTCTCTTTAACTTCAGGTCTTGAGAAATACTCTTTCATACGTTCTTTCTGTTTCTCTTTAACTTCAGGTCTTGAAAAATACTCTTTCAGGTATTCTTTTTGTTTCTCTTTATCGTATGGCAATATTCATAATATTATTTCCTAGAAACTTAAGGATTTAGGAATAGAGTTTAGAATTTAATTCTCAATAACCAATTTCATCATAATTAAAAATCCATACAATGAATCATTATTCTTACTCATTGTATTGCAGATTAACTGTTAATAGTTTCTTTATTTCAACACA
>SICY01000004.1 GCA_009697485.1 Nitrosarchaeum sp. | reverse complement strand
TCTGGGTGATGCACCAACACTCTTGTATAATTCCAATGTCTGTTCAATAAGAGTTAATGTTTGTTTTGAAAATTCAGGATCAAGGGTCATATGGTATGATCAAAAATTAAAAAATGTTATTTGTCTAATCCTTTTTTCTTTTCGTAGACATATACCCCGTCTAAGAAAACTCTATGATCTTTATCTTTTACTTTACTGTGTAGTTCTATATTCGCTGCAGTTTGTGTGATGTCATTCCAAACTTCACCTGTTAAAATCACATCCTCGCCTTTTGGAACTACTTTGGTATTTCCAATGATTCTTGTAACTCTTGCTGCTCTCTCACCCTGGAAATTTTCAATCAAAATAGTCTTGTCTTGAACCTTTACCGTAATTGGAAAGTGTGCAAATACTATTTTCATTTTAATTGTATATCCTGTAATTAGACCTTCACAAATATTTCTGATAATTGATCTTGCGGTGTGCAGTATTGAATAGTCTCTTTTTCTATAGCCCTGTGATTTGAGTATTATTTTTCCATCTTTGACTTCTATGTTGACTGGTATGTATCTGAAATTTTTGTATGTTTTACCCAATGGACCTTGAAAATGCAGCATACGTTTTTTTAACGTGACATTTACTCCTTTAGGAATTTCCACTATCTCTTGGAATTTTTCAATTTGCTCAGTAGACATATCCTATCAAAAATCCTCCCAATCCTTTGTTTACAGCTTCATGATGTGACATAACACCTTGGTTTGTTGTTACTAACAGCATTCCACGGTTATATGCTGGCAGATATTGCTGCTCCCAATCATTATACTCTTCATTTTTTACTTTAAATCTTGGTGAAATTGCGCCGCATTTTGTAATTTTTGCTAATAATCTTATTTTGAATTTCCCACCTCTTTTATCGTCTATGTGCTCAAATTCCCCAATGTACCCATCTTTTTGAAGTGTTTTTAGAACCTCAATACCTAATTTTGAAGTTGGAAGAACAATACACTCACTTTTTCTTCTGGCTTCATTATTGTATAATGTGACAAATAGATTTGCTAAAACATTCTGTGCCGGCATGATAATCACATATTCTTCCTAAACCCTAAAGATGTTGCTACTTCTCTGAAACATCGTCTGCAAATCATTAGATCATATTTTTGAATTACAGCTGTATAGTCGCCACATCTTTTACACCATTTGGAACCTCTACCAAAATCATGTTTCTTTCTACCTGTAGCTTCATATGATCTATCTTTTGCCATTATACTATCGTCACTCCAAATTCCTTAGCTAGATAATCTTTTGCTTCTTGGTTTTTTATTGTATGTGATTTTCCAACACTTGCTTTATGTTTACTTCTTTTTCTAATCCCATATCCTGGTCTAGTTAGTGTTACTGAAATTCCAAGACCTAAAATTCCTACTTGCGGATCATATTTTACACCTGGAATATCTATGTGTTCTTTAATTCCAAATGACAAATTTCCAAAATTATCAAAAGATTTTCCGTTGATCTGATTTCCCTTTGATTCAAGTAATCTTTTGAGTAACTCACGTGCCTCTTTTCCTCTAACTGTCACTGCAACACCTATTGGTTCTCCTTGTCTTACTCCCCATTCTCTCTGTGTTTCTTTTGCGTCACGTGCACATGATTTTTTACCTGAAATGTGATCTAGTGCTTTTTTTGCTACTTGTATAATATCTCCTGATTTTCCTAGTCCCATATTTAGAACAACTTTCTCTAAAGATATTTTTTTCATTGGGGATTGTGTTAATTGAGACATATGATCACTTTATTTGAATTATAGGCTCCTTTTTTCCTATTACCATTATGATGTCTGTTGGGATTTCGATTTTTCTCTCCCCTAAAATTAAAACTGCTCGTCTAGGTAGAATAAAAGTTCCCTCTTCTATTGATTCAATTTTACCGATTTGTCCTGCGTTAATTCCACGAGTTACCAAAACGTGTGAATCCTTTTCTAATTTTATAACTTCAAGAATTTTTTGATCTGGAATTTGTATTAAACATGTATCTCCGACATTTACTTTGGTATCTGAAATTGTTGAACGACCATCATGGAATCCTATTTGCATTTTACCTTTGTTGATAGTTGTTTTACTTGTAACTCTAACTAATTTTTTTGCTTTCTCTGACTCTTTAATTTGTAATGGTTTTAGTAATTTTCCTTCCATTGGGACGAGGCGATATATTTCTGGAACGTTTTCTAATTCTACGACATCCATCAATCCAATTGCATGGTGAAGTGATTTTCTGACAACCCCGTCAATTTTGACTTTGCCTGTATAGATTACAGCCTTTGCTTCCCTTAAAGTAGTTACAATTTTTAGTACATCTCTGAGAAATACTGCAGTTGGTACAGAATACTCTTTTTTGTGTGGACCTGGTCTAACTGTAATTACAAATCTTTTCTCTTTTCTTCCAATTCCCCAAAATTGTGGGGCCATTTGTCTTTTGAGTTTCTTACTTCCAGAGATGCTTACCATTATTTTTCAACTTCCTTTTTTTGAGTCTTTGTTACTTTTGTTTCTTTAGTTGTGTTTTCTTTCTTTGTTGTTTTTTCTATGACTACTTTTGGTTTTTCACTTGGTTTTTTTCCTTCAAGTTTTGCAATTCTCCATTTATCCTCTGTATTCAAGCCTGTAACTAGAAGATTTGAGGTATGAATATACACATCAAATTTATCACCTTTTGTCTTTTCTTTTTTTACTCCTTCTACTGCAACACTGTTTTTCTTTGTTGATACTTTTGATATTTTACCATCCACTCCTTTGAATTCTCCTCTTACAATTTTTATGCTATCCCCTTCGATAACTCTTACACTTTTTTTACCATATTTTTTACGAAGATCTTCTGATAATTGACTGCCTAGTTGCTTACTTCGTGTATGAAATGTTGCACGATAAATCAACTTATTGCGCATTTTTGTTGGTTTCATTTTATACCACCATTGATGCCAAATTAGCTACTCTTGGCCATTTTTCTGAAGCTTCTGCTGCAACTGGTCCTTTAATGTCAGTTCCTTTTACTTCTCCTTCTGGAGTTATCAAAACTGCTGCATTGTCTTCAAAGCATACTCTTACACCATTTAATCTACGAACTGCATATTTTTGTCTAATTATCACTGCACCATACACCTGTTTTCTTAATTCAGCAGGACCTTTTTTCACAACTACATTACAAAAATCTCCAACTGCGGCAGCTGCTAATTGTGCATGTCTGGTTTTGTGTCTTTGTACCATTACTATTTCTAAAATTTTTGCACCTGTATTATCTGCACATACTACTCGTGCACCAATAGGAATTGCTCTTGTTACATAAGGACGGAATTCTGCTACTCCTTTTCCTGCCTGTTTTGCCATTAGGCTTTAACCTCCACAACAACATATGACACTGATTTTGATATTGGTCTGCATTCTGCAGTCAATACATGATCGCCTGTTTCAACGTCTATACATTCAGGCACATGAGCATGAATTGTATTTTTACTTCTTGCATATCTTTTGAATTTCATATAGTAGATTGGTGATTCTTTTTGTAGTGTAATTGTTTGCTTTGCTTTGTTGCTTGTAACTTTACCGTCAAACAACTTTCCTCGTACTGATAATTTACCGTGAAATGGGCAATGTGCATCTGTGCATTCTCTGCTTGGTGCTTTTACTTTTAATCCAATGTTTAGTGTCATGCCTTTGCTCCTATTCTGTCAAATGGTCTTTTTGCAATTTTTGAACCGTTTAAAACAATGTCTTTGTTATCGATTAAGAATTTCCAACTGTTATTTGATTTTGAAATCATTTTTGTTCCATTTACGGTATTGATGGTGATCATTGATTTTGTTTCATCTATTATTGTTCCATTTAATCCTATGATTTGTGGATTTGACGACTCTACAATTTCTGTGTGTAATCCAATTAATTCATGTGATGTAATGTTATCTGCAGTAATCATTTTGTCTTCATCTCGTTTAATCTGGTCATCATTCTTGCAATATCATGTCTGAGAGGTTTTAGCTTTCCACTTTCTTTTCTTAATGTGCCTTTTGAACCATCTACCCTTAATTTTGCAAGCTCACCTCGGGTTTCTTGAATTTTGCTTTTCAGATCTTTTTCATTTAATTCCCTTATTGTTTTCATACTTAGTCGTGTCATTACAATAACTTCGCCTCTTCTTCTTCTAGTGTTTCAAGTTCTTTCATTTTTTCTTCTTCTATTGCAATTTGTTCAGACTCTGTTCGTGCTTTACGTTCTACTTCTGTTTCATCTCGCATCTTTCCAGTGTCTACATCTTTGACTTGTTTTGCTTTCTTTGGTTTTTGAGTTCTTAATTCAAATTCTGGAATGTATTTTTCATTTCTTGCAATTCTTATTCTAATTCCAATTAATCCCATTGCAGTTTTTACATGCGCAATATCCTCATCTACAATTACTTCGGCATGATGCCCGGCTCTTGGTAGAATTCCTGCAGTGTGTTTTTCAAATGCAGAACGATCCCCTCGTAATTTTCCTGAAATTGTTATTTGAACCCCCATTGCACCGTTTTCCATAATTTGTTTTAATGTCCACATGGTGGCTCTTCTAAATGCTGTACCACGTTCTAAGTGTGATGCCATTCTATTACACATTACACTTGGTGAAAGTTCTGGTTTCTCAATTTCTACTACTGATATCTGTGGATTTTTTAATTTAAAATCTGTTGCAAGTTTCTCTGTTAATTCTCTGATTCCAGAACCTTTTCTTCCAATAACTATGCCTGGTCGTGTTACATGAAGTGCAACTCTTGTTCCCATGGGTGTTTTTGAAATCTCTGCATGTGAAAACCCTGCATCTTTAATTGCAATTCTTAAGTAATCTTTGAGAAGCATCATGTTGTAATTGTCTTTGATTACATTTTTTACTGCTGACATGTTATATCTCCTGTGCCACCAATTCTACATGTGTTAATACATTATTTTTTGGAGTAGCACTTCCCATTGCTCTTGGAATGAATCTTTTTACAATAACTCCTTTGTGCACTGTAGCGTTTACAATTCTTAATCTATCTAAATCCATTCCTTTGTATTCTGCATTTGATTCCAAGTTGTCTAGCACCTTGATGAATTCTTTGACTGTTTTTTGTGGATATCGTCCTGACATCATTCCAGGATCTGATCTGTGTCCAACTTGATTGTTGAATCTTCTAAATGCAATTGCTCTTTCTTTGTTGACTACTGCTTGCAAGTAATCTCGTGCTCTTTCAATTGAAAGTCCCTTTATTGCAACAGCTACTTCACGAGCATGTTTGTGTGAAATGTCTTTTTCTCTTAGTGAAGAACGTACATGTTTTGTTGCATCAAAATTTTGAAATGCGTATTTGAATCTGCCCATAACAATCACTTTAATGGCACGTAGAGACTGGATCTTGATGCTCCAACGCCTGGTGCACCATGTGAGACTCTTTTGTTTGTAATTACATATTCGCCCAGATAATGACCAATCATTTCAGTTTTTATTAGAACTGGAGCGAATTCTTTTCCCGAGAAAACATTTACTGTAACCCCTACCATGTATGGTAGGATAATTAGATCTCTAGAATGGGTCTTTATTGGATTCTTTAGTTTTCCTGCTTTTACAGATTTTATTTCCTCGATCAACTTTCTCTTATCATCTGTAATTCCTCTAGTAAGTGATCGTCTTTGTCTTGAATTGAATATTTGGAATAATTTCTCTAATGACATGTTGTCTAGCTCTTCTTTTGGCAATCCACGATATAGAAATTCTTTGACCATCTTATTTCTCCTCTGTTAGTATTGATGAAATTTCATTGTCCATATTATAGCATTCCTATCTTTGTGGCTAAATCTCTGGCTTTTTCTGTAGTTTCAAACTTGACAAATGCCTTCTTACCATAAATTGTTCTTGCTGTGTTTACACTGGTAGCTTTTTGATTGTATAATGCACCTACAGCTTCTATTATCTGTGGTTTACTTGCTGCCTTATCTACAATAAAACAAATCTTGCTTTCATTTTCAATCATAGCAAATGTTTTTTCAGTGATGTATGGTTTCAAAATGATTTTGCTTGCTTGATCTACATTCATCGTGTTTTCACCATTAATTCTAGATGTGTTGATTTTATTTTTGCAATTTCTTCTATTGCTGCTTTTGAATAAACTGTTAATCTAATAGGATCTGAACCTGGTGCTAGATCTAACACGCTCAAGTCTTTAACTGCTCTTACTTCTACTCCTGGCAGTGTGCCACATGCTTTACTTATTTTTGATGAATCTTTTGTGACAAACAATACGCTCTTTCCAACTTTTTTACTTCTTCCTCTAAGTGAAGCCTTTCCAGTACGTGGTTTTCTTGCTTGTAATCTTTCGACATCTTTCATAAGATTTAGATCTTCCAATATTTTAGACATTTGACTTGCTTTTGAAATCAATTCTATATCATTTGATACTATGATTGGGAATGACTTGATATCTTCTACTTTGTGACCTCTTGATTGTATCAAATCTTTTGACGCTGTTGCAGCTATTGCAGAACACAATGCCAATTTATTTTCTTTTTTATTTAATTTCTTGAAAATTACTTTATCTACAATAGGGGGATGAGCTTGTCTTCCACCCCTTACTGATGCAACACCACCAGCTTGACCCTGTCTTCCGCCTCCTCCACCTTTCATTTTTGCAATACGTGCTGTATGCTGTCCTGTTGGTGGATCGTTTGATCTTGCTACTACATCCATACCTGCAGTTGGATGTCTTCCCTGTGGTTGGAATTTGTGTGAAGTTAGATTTGTGAATGCTTTGTGAATTAGTTCTGCTCTAAACGGAGTTGAAAATATTAGTGGCAATTCCACTTCCCCGTCTTTAGTTCCTGTTATTGTAAATGCTGCTGCTTTCATTATATTACTACCTCTAAAATATTTGGCTTGGTAATTTTTACTGGCGCATTTCTAATTTGGCTTCTTAGTTTGATTAATCTTCTGTATGTTCCTGGAACTGAACCTTTTAGAATAATGAAATCTCCTTTTACTAAACCAAAATGTTTGTATCCGCCGTCTGGGTTTATTTTTATCTGATTATTTTCTGTATTGCCCATCATCATAATTCTTTTATCGTATTCTGTTCTTTGATGGAATCCCATTTGTCCTGCTCTTGGAACTGAATACATGACGTTTGATGGTGAAATTGGACCTAGTGAAGCAACTTCTCTCACTGTTTTTCTTGATTTGTGTTGTTTTTTCTTGACTCCAAATCTTTGTATGACTCCTTGCCAACCTTTGCCTTTTGTAATTGCTGCAACATCTATAGTTGCACCTGTTTCAAAAATTTGATCAATTTTAATTTCTTTTCCTAATAATTCTTTGACATGAGCAAATTGTTTTTTAACATCTCCGCCACTAACTAATGCTTCAAAGATGTATGGCTTTTTTTGTTCTAATCCTGCAGCGCGTGGCGACACTGCAACGATTGCAAAAATTTCTTTTACTCTGCCAAGCATTTTTTCTGCATTTTCAATTGCCCCTTCTTTGTTTTTTAAATTAATCTCTTTTGAGATACTTTTTGGAAATTCATCTGCATATACATCAAATTCTGCATGTAATCCATAATGATCTTTTGAATAGCCTCTAATTCCTAATATTGAAACTGGCGGAGTAACTAAAACTGTTCCAAGACTAACCAATTGTTTTCCTGCATTTGGAGTTTTTTCACGATCATCTATAGTTACTATTTGTACACATCCTGCCTTGAAACCACAATGTGCTAAAATTTTTGGTTCATTTGAATTATTTTTTGGCCATGATCTGATTCTTGCTTCCATACTTTTGGCACGTCCCCTTGGATAGTATGCAGCGCTTCCTCTACGTGGTTGAGCATATTTTCTATGTCCCATGGATAAATCGAAATCGTCTTCAACCGTCTAATAAATCATGTGAGATATGGTTAACTTGCTAAAATTGTTAGGTTAACGAACTATTTCAATTATGATCAAGGTACTATCAAATTATTTACAAAATTCCAAATAGTTATTCCACCAATGATTACTCCTACTACTCCTAACCCAATTGCTAAAATTAAGAAATTTCTTTTTTCACCCATGTTTTTGTTTTAACCTATTCTATGTGAATTAATTATTGATAATGTTCCTAGAATTGCTTCTTCCAAACGTACTGTTTCCGTTGCTTGATTTGGAAAGAAGTTTAATGTTTTAGCATTTTGAACATTTTTCATTTTACCGCCAAGTATTTCATGTACTCCTTTTTCGGGTGAACCAAAAACTACCAAAATCGGAATATCCGAACCTAGATATTTTGTTAGTTGCTCTTTTGTGGCTGTCTTTCCTTTCTTTGATGTGATGATTGTATTTCCTTGCCATTCAGTTAATAATGAAAATAGACTTGCTCTCTCTTTTACTGCAAATCCCCAATACATTGGAGCTTCACTTCTTTGAATTTCTTTGACTGAAAAATCAGGGTATCCTGTTTTAAACTGAACAGTTACTCTTTTACCTACATTTTCTTTTCCAAAAAATGGTATCAACTCATTGATTCCAACGTCGACAAATCGTTTACCTTTGATACTTACTACTACTCCTTCTCTTACATCTCCGGTGTTTATTTTTTTAGGATTTGCTGGCGTTGAGTGACTAGGAATTTTCAATGGCATTAAAACACCTGCAAATTTTAACTCGTTCATTTTTGGAAAAAGCCTTCTTCGTAAAAACTGAGGTGTTTCTAAATATTTTAAAATAGTTACAAGTAAATTTCCGTCTTCTTTGTAGTTTCCTTCCTGATATACATAGATGGTATCTATTTTAAAAATTGCACAAGCTCTGGCAAGAACGGATATCTTTCTAGTCTTATCAAGTTTTAAGGACTCATCAGATAATGCTGATTCTGGAATCGCAACAGATATTTTCAAAGTAATTTAATCACATATTTAGTTGTAAAGTACTATTTCTTTTCATGAGGATATTTTTCTTTAGCTGTTTTTGCATATTTTGCTATTTGTTCATCTGATACTAATTCAAATAAACCTGTTTTTGATTTGATTTGTGCCATTCTGATATGACTTGTTCCTTCCTTATCTTCACTTGATAGATAAATTGCTGCAGCTGCTAATGCTGATGCATCATCTAGAGATAATTCCTTCTTGTATGTTTTCTCTAGAAAATCAGTTACTTGATCTGAACCTGAACCAATTGCAATTGCATCATATGAAATGTAAGTTCCACTTGGATCTGTTAGGTAAAGCTGAGCATTATTGTTAACTACTCCACCTAAAATTAATGCAACTCCAAAAGGTCTTACTCCTGCATATTGTGTAAACTGTTGACATTGATCAGCTAAATGTTTTGCAATTGTTTCAACTTCTACTGCTTCATCATAAATCATCTTGTTACTTTGAGAAAAGAATCTTGCATTATCTACTTGACTTCTGGCATCTGGGATGTATCCTGCAGCAGCTACTCCCACATGATCATCAATTTGAAATATTTTTTGAGCAATATCTGTTATCTGCAATTTTCTTGGTTTTTCTTCTACTGCAATTACGATCCCCTCTTTGGATTTTATTCCAACTGCAATTGTTCCTCTTCGTACAGTTTCAATGGCATATTCCACTTGGTAAAGTCTACCGTCTGGTGAAAATACCGTGATTGCTCTATCATAACCTTGTTGTGCAGGAAGCATTTGATTTCAGTGCTTTGAAAGTTTAATTAAAGCGTTACTTGCCTTTACTAAAATTTATGCACGATAATAGATCAGGCTCAATCTTCAAGCAATGCCATAGATTATAGTATTTTAACAAAAGTCATTTTTGTTTTCTGATTAAATTAAATAGATGGTATGCTTTTTTCCATAAAAATTGTGCTTTAATCTAGTGTTTCATTTCAATGGAACAATATTTTCTTAATACAAAGCAAAAAATTCAAGAAAGTTTAATTTGAGTCTGGCTATTTATACTGCCGTGAGATTTGAAATTCAATTTTCTGGTCATGAAAATATTAGATCAAACCATCAGAAAACAATTGAAATCACAAAAGAATCTCATCTTACTCCAAGCGGTGATTGTATTATTGGAGTTAATGCCTCATCTAGCTGTGCTGATTTACCGTCTTCATTAAAAAAAAAATTGCAAAATCCAAATTCTAAAGTATTATTTTTAATCAAAGTAGGCAAACATGAATTTAATGTTGAGGGCAGAGGCCATGAGAATCTTGTTCTTACTCATATGGAAGATATCGTAATTAGAAAAAGTGGTTTTATATGTCCAAGAACATTAGCTGTAAAATGCGATAAAGCATCTGATCTTATACCTAGAGAGATGATATCATTACTACAAAATCCAAAAACCAAAGGAACGCTTACCATAATAATTGATTAAATCTGTGACAATTTTATATGAATACATTTAATCTACAATATGGGTCTAAAGACAAAAATTTTCATCATAATCCCATTGGCAGTATTTGCTACACTGATTTTTGGATTTGCGATATATATGGAAATTTGTAAAAATTCTAGCTTGTCATTACTTGACTGCTAGCGTCTTTCCATGGAATTACTCTTCATTTATTTCCTGTTTTAGTTAAATCTGATTCAGCAAGAATTTCTTAAACCATTAGTTTCTAATAATTTCATGCAAAAACCTGTAATTGAGTTACAAATATCACAACAACCTACTGAATCTGAACTAAAAAAACTACGAGAGTATCTTAAGGAAATGCCACTTGACGATATTCTATCCGGTCTAAAGTTTGCCAAAAATCGATGGTCTGCAAAAGATGCTGGCACACTAAAAGTTGGAAGAAAAAGTATTATTCAAAAAGAAGTTCATTCTGTTACATCCGAGCAAGCTCAATGGAGATTAAAAAATTGGAAAATGATGATCGCCAATTATCGACGCAGAGGATACAGTTATCCTACAATATCTAGAATTAAAAAAATTTTAATTCAAAAAAGTAAAAAGAAAATAAAATAAAATTAGATCTTAATTAAATCAAAACATCTGATGTTCTTCTCTGAATAATTTCGTGTTTTAGATTGTCTGGAATGTCTGGTATTGATGATTTCATTTGTCCTGCAATTACTGAATGTGCTTCTTCAAGAATTGCTAGTGTATCTGCGCTTGTAACACTTCCTGTGTTCATCAAATCGCTTCCTCCCATTGAAGAGCCCATCATTAAGTCTCCTAATATTTGTGATAAATCTTGCATAGATGATGTTGCTTCTGGCATTATTCCACTAAGTGATGGACTTAATCCCTTGATTATTGACATGCATGGACTGAGTGTTACTACAACATCTCCTAGTTCTGATACGGTATTGAGTCTTAATTGAATTTGTTCCATTGCAAGTTTTGCTCCACTTACCATATTTTTCATCTTTCTGACTTGAACCAGTTCATTTGCATATGCTTGAGCATATGCATTATTGTGTGATTTTTGAGCATTAACCACCTTTTCAAAAATTCCGTCATGTTTCATTTGCAACTTTTCTGTAATCCCTTCTAATTTACTAATTTGAAATTGTAACTTTCTTTGCGCTTCTTCAATTCTTGTTTTTAATGGAATGTCTGGTTTTACCCTACTCATTACTCTTTGAGAAATACTCTCTCCTTCTGCTTTATTCCATGAGTTACTTATCAAATCTTTATTCCTCATTAATGATGTGAAATTTTGTTTTAAATGAATTTGTCACTAGCATATGTGTAACCACAGTAACATGGGAGTTTGGTTACATGTTAACCAAAGGTAAATGTGTATATTTGAAATCCTGATGTTTCTACAAATATTTCTAGAGTGTGTTCTTCAGGCGTATCTGTCTGGACAATGTTATACAATCCTGGTTCATGCACGTGTACTTGTCCATTAATATCTACATCTTTTCCAGCTATTGATGGATTTACAATCACACCATCAATGTTAATTCTTAAGTTTGCTTCACCATCCGTTACAATATTGACTTCTTTTCCACTATATGGCAAAACAATAGAGCCTGAGTTGGAAACTAACTGCATACTTCCTTCCAAATTCTTCCACGTTCCATCAAGATAGAAGTGGTGTAGTTGTGTTGATTCTGGGATAGAATATGTGACATCTTGGTTTGGTTTGAATCCCTCTGGATTTCCAAGTTGATTTCTTCCAGTGGCAAAACTATGCCCAAAATACAATTCAGGTGTACTAATCCGAGAATGCTCAAATTCTTTTATTTGTACTAGTTCTTCATCTAGTGCCATTTCCATTCCAATCGAGTCAGATCTTTCTTTGAGTAATTGCTGAATTACTTTCTCAGTCTCTTGATATCCTCCCTCTCCAATGTGATCATACCTGATGTATCCTTCGTGATCTGCAATATACTTGCGAGGCCAATATTTGTTCTCAAATGCTTTCCATGTCTCCTTTTCATTGTCCAGAACTACAGGATATTTTATTCCATATTTTGCTACAGCACTTTTTACGTTTGTAACATCTTTTTCAAATTCAAATTCTGGAGAATGAATGCCAATTATCAGTAGACCGTGATCAGCATACTTTTCATCCCACGATGTAATGAAAGGTAAAGTACGAATACAATTGATGCAACTATAAGTCCAAAAATCATATAATACCACACTTTGTTCAATTTTTTCTTGTAATTCATCAGAAAGTGTGTTGATGTACTCTGATATTCCAACTAGTTTAGGAGCTTTCTTGAACTCTGACTTGTCTATTTTATTTTCATTAGTTATAATATTTGTTTGAATATCTTTCTCTTTGGATTCTAAAACTTGAGAGTCTAGGGATAATAAAAATAAATTTATTCCTATCACTGTGGATACGATTATTATTCCTAAAATTACTGGAGTCTTTATTTCTGATCTCATATGATCATCCTAATGATATTAATTCATTTAAAAGTGGAAAGTTTGCAATGTATGCAAGCTGATTTGTAAATACAAGAATCCCTAAAACTATGATAAATCCGCCTAATATCAAATTGTAATATTTTAAATGCTTACTCATCGCTCGAATTACTCTTGTAGCCCTTGAGAAAAAGACCCCCATTAGAACAAATGGAATTCCCAATCCTAGAGAATATGCCAGTAACAAATGAAATGATACTGATGGAGTAGTTGCAGCCAAAGTTAGGATCGTTCCAAGTATAGGACCTACACATGGAGTCCATCCCGCGGCAAAAGCTAGACCAAATACAAAAGATAGTGGATAACTGGATTTTTTTCTTTTTGGAAAAAATTTCTTTTCAACATTTAGAGATCTAATCTTTGTGGATAGTAACATGAATATTCCAAATGATATAATGATTATTCCTCCAACATAATTTAGACTTTGTAATATATCACCAGCTGCACTAGATAGAACACTATTAATCAAAACACCCAAAGCTGAAAATACTACTGAAAATCCTAGCACAAAAAATACTGTATTTAGGATTATGCCTGTTCTGTTAATTGAGATGGCAGATCCACTTTTAGAACCAAGTTCTGTAACTGTAGTGCCTGATATGTATGCAAGAAAAGCTGGAATCATTGGTAGTATGCATGGGGCAACAAATGATCCTAGGCCAGCAATTAGGGCTACCAGTATTGTGACATCTACCATGAATTAAAGTGCAGATTTTTCTTTTAAAAGATTGTTCCAAATCTTGTCTGATGCAAAGACATTTCGTTTTTATCTAGGCTAGAACCGTTTGTAGTATGAACAAGCGTTTTGTCATTGTGGGTATTGTTTTAGGCATTATTGTTGCATTTTCTGTTTTTATTGGTTCTCCAGCTATTGGTGGATTTGATATGTTCAGATAATGAAATAGTGTTTGTTTATCCATTCTAAATATAGTAGCCAAAAACTAACACCAAAATTATTATTGATATGATCCTCTTTCTGTTTTAACTAATTCATTTGTTTAATTCTTTTATTGTTTCCAATTTTGCCTATTATTGCTTGTTTTGAATTTGTTATGCGTTATGATATAACATTTTGATCACTGATTTTTGAATTTATATTTTGAATTTTTTAGCGGCTTGCTCAAAAATAGCCAATGTAATATTGATATCTTTCCTAGATAGCCAAGCAGTAACTGATATTCTTAATCTTGCTTTGTTTTTAGGAACAGTTGGATATCTTATGGGTTGGGCAAATACCCCTTTTTCAAAGAGAAATTCTCCAAAATCCATTGCTGTTTTTTCTTTACCAACGATAATTGGAATGATGTGTGTTTTTGAATCAATTTGATAACCTATTTGTCTTAAACCTTTAGAAAGTAGGTTTGTATTGTTTTCTAGTTTTTTTCTTTGTTTTTCTCTATTTGATTCAAATCTTTTCAATGAATATTCAACTAAAAATGATGGCAGCGCTGAAGTGTAGATAAAAGATTTTGATTTGTTTATGCACAAGTCTATTACATTATTTTGTGATGATACATATCCTCCAAATGATCCTAGACCTTTACTTAGACTGCTAATGTACAAATCAATTTTTTTTGTGACATTAAAGTAATTTGGAGTTCCTTTTCCATCTGTCCCAACAACAAAATCTCCATGTGCGTCATCAAGTATAGTGATTGCTTTTGATTTTTCTACAATTTCTGTGATCTCTTTTAGTTTTGAGAAATCCCCATCCATACTAAATACTCCTTCCGTGATAACAAATTTGTTTTTACCTTTTTGTTTGAGTTTTTTATTTAAATCCCCCATGTCATTATGTTTGTAAATTGAAACTTTTGCTCCTGCAAGCTTGCATGACTCGATTATACTTGCATGATTTAATTCATCACTTAAAATTAAATCTCCTTTTTTTGCAACTGCTGTAATTGAACCTAAATTTGCCATATATCCTGTAGGATAAATCAAGCTAGTTTGTTGTGATTTATGTTTTGCAAGTCTTTTTTCTAATATTTTATATGATTCGTCATTTCCTGAAACTAATCTTGAGCTTGATTGCATTTGTGTTATTTTTATTTTTGTCATTGGTATTCCTAAATAATCATTTGAACAAAGGTTTAGTAATTTTTTTCCATTGATTATAATATGTGCGTGATTTGATTTACCATATCTTAATTTTCTGTAAAGATTATTTTCTTTTATTTGCTCTAATTCCAAATCAACAAAGCTTAGTTTATGATTCAAGATTCAACCATTCTAAACTGAAATTAATCATGCGTAAATCCTTTTCTTATTTTGTTGTTTTTTTAACTAACATTTTGCTAATTTACAATGATGTGTCAATACTTACGAAATGTGTGAGTAAACAACCAGCTCAAAATTCACGGTAAATCTTAAATCATCATAACATATGAAATAATTGATTTGAATAACAGTGTAGAAATGACATTAGATGATCAAAGAAATATTGTAGAATTAGAGTTAGCGATAAAAAAATTAAAATTTCAAAGAAAGAAAAAATCAAATGTCAAGGCATTTGAATCATAATTTAGTTTACATTATAACAAGATCTTGTCTAGGAATTATTCTATGATTAAGAAACATAATATTTCTCAATTATGGGAAATGTATTCTTTTCCATAGAATTCCACACTTGTGTTAATTCTGCAATTACAATTTTTACCGTATACATCGAATATGAAAAAATTACTGCTTAGACTTCTAGTCCTATCTTCTTGATCATTTTAAAATCCTTTTCAGAGTCATTTCCACCCATTGTAAGATAACCTGATGTGATTATGCCATTTGCCCCACTTTGCAACAACTCTTCACCTGAATCATCAAGATTTGTTTCTCTCCCGCCTGAAATTTTTATTACAGATTCTGGTAAAAGAAATCTGATCACTGAAAACATTCTCACAATTTCTGAATTTGCTATTTTTGTTTGCAATTCCAATGGGGTTCCAGAAATCGGAACCAGTATGTTTATGGTGACTTCTTCAGGATAAAGTGCAGCTAATTCCATTGCTAGTTCCATTCTTTGTTTTCTTGTTTCTCCTAACCCAATAATTCCCCCAGTACATAATTCTAATCCTGCATCGCGTGCAATTTGTAGTGTTTTTAATCTGTCATCATAGGTGTGTGTAGTACAAATCTCTGAAAATTTTGATTTTGAAGTTTCCAAATTATGATTGTATCTTTTTACATTAAGTTCTTTGAGTTTCTTTGCTTGTTCTGGTGTGAGAAATCCTAGACTACACTCTACATTAATTCCTACTTTATTGTTAATTTCTTTGATGATATTACAAACTTTGTCAAAATCTTTAGGAGATGGCTCTCTCCATGCTGCAACAAGACAATATGATTCTGCACCTTCTTTTTTTGCTTTACTTGCTTTAATTGCAACTTCTTCCGCTGTTGGTAATTGATATGTTTCAATTCCAGTGTCAAAAAATGCAGATTGACCACAAAATGAACAATCTTCACTACATGCATTTTTTTTAATATTGTTTAATTGTTCTACATCTACTTTACTTCCATTAAACTCTCTAGTGATCTGATTTGCAGATCTAGCTAATTCTTTGATGTTTTCGTCTGATATGTTAAACAGTTTTTCAGCATCATCACTTGATATTCCAATTCCTGAAAATACTTTTTCTTGACACTCTTTAATAAATTCCAACATATCATTCATGATGTTTTTGCATAAAATTCCATTAAAAAAGATTAGTGGCATAAAAATCACCTTTTATGCGTATGGTTCATACTTTGTAAAATCCTTCATTTGCTGCCTTTATCCTGTAGAGTTGACTCGAGAATAGATAATCAAGTACGATTTGTAATTGATTAACATCTATACTATTTGATTTTGTGCTGATTTGATGGTGATTATTGTTCTGTTTAGTAGTAAATCTAACTCTTCTTCAGATATTGCTAATGGTGGTACAATCATGACAATATTGCCTAATGTGCGAAGGTAAATCCCATGCTTTTTTCCTGCTTCAAAGAAAATTTTGTTTATTGATTTTTTAGGATTGATTGGTGTTTTTTTCTTTTTATCTTTGACTAGCTCTATTCCCATAAGCATTCCCTTGTGCCTGACATCTCCTACTGTTTTTATCTCTGTTATTTTGTCATAATATTCTTCAAAAATTTTTGATGTTTTTTGAATTTTTTTGATCAAATTGTTTTTTTGATATAATTTTAGATTTTCATTTGCAACTGCAGCAGATATTGGATTGCCAGTAAACGTATGCCCATGAAAGAGATGCTTCCAATCATTAAATTCACCTAAAAATGAATCATAAATTTTTTTATTTGTCAAAGTTGCAGCCATAGTCAGATATCCACCAGTTAACATTTTTCCATATGCTACAATATCTGGAATACTTTTCTGTTCTGTATATTGTATCATGGAACCTAAACGTCCAAAACCCGTTGCTATTTCATCTAATACTAGTAACACGTTGTATTTTTTACATAAATTGCTTATTTTTCTTTGAAATCCTTTTGGAAATATGTTTACTCCTCCTGCAACCTGTGCTCCACTCTCCATAACAAATGCTGCAATTTTGTCATCTTTAGAAAATTGCTTTTCAATTTTATCTATGCAAAAATTCTGATAATCAAAATAACTGTACCCCTTTGGAATTCTGTACTTGTTTGGTACTGGAGTTTGTATTGTCGGGAATAACTGTTTTTTAAATTTACCAAAAAACTCTGGAACATAACCTACAGACATCGCACCAAACGTATCACCATGATAACCGTTTTCTAATGCTGCAATCTTTGTTTTCTTTTTCTCTCCAATGTTGTTCCAATATTGCAATGCCAACTTGAATGCAATTTCCATTGCAGAAGAACCATTATCTGAATAAAACACTTTGTGCATTCCAGGTGATATTTTTACCAGGCTCTCTGCCAGTTTTTCTGCAGGCTGATTTGTTAAATTAAACATAGATGAGTGTTGTAGTTTCTTACTTTGTTTTGTAATTGCGTTGACCAATTCAGGTTTGGAATGACCCCATACATTACACCACATTGATGCAACTCCATCCAAAAGACTATTCCCATCAGAATCTGTGATCCACATTCCTTTGGCCTTGACAATCTCATTAAATGAATCCCATTCTCTCATCTGTGTATTTGGATGCCAAACAAAACTCTTCTTTTTCAAACGATCTTTGTAATGCTAATTGATCTTAATAATTAAACGATATCTACTGAAAGAAATTTTAGTTTTCTTACATTGTATGCAAAGAATTCACTCAGGATTATTGTGTTCAATTCAAATATGCTTTTTCTATATCAATCTGCTTAAAAATTAATCTTTAGATTCATCAAACTTTTGATTTTACTCATAGCTTTCTTTAAAGAACAAACTGATGTATTTCTTTTTTCATCTATTCTTGATCTGATTTCTTTTTTTCAGAATCATTTGCACTGTCTCTAACTTTTTTCATAATGCAATACTTACGTAAGCTATTCAATAATCCCATATTTTTCTATATTTTGTGTAAACTTAAAGTTTACGATGTTGTATCTACTAACAATTTTTTATGTCACATATTTTATAAAAATAGTGGATTTTTTTGGAATGTATAGTGCTAAACCAAACCAAGACGTTCTCTACATATTTTACAAATTGGAATTTTATCTGAATCTATTATTATTTCGACGTTACTTGAATGACAGAGACGACACAATCCTTTCATCCTAATGACCAAAAACTCTCTGAACAATCTGCACAATTATGATTGTGGTATTTGTCTTGTCTTTCACTTATCCAGACTTTGCATTTTGTACAATTACTCTGTTTCATACTCCTTATCATATTGAACGTGTATTAATGTAGGGTTTTAGTGAATATAGTAGTTTATCTGATTGCCTATTTTTCAAAATCTGTAAAAATACAATTAACTTGGTTCTAATTTTTTAAAAATTACGGATTTGTGAGTTTATTTGTATCTGAATTTCACCCTGGAGTTTTTGTAATGTAAAAATCGCTGTAAAATATGGTATAAACTGCTCTGCAATACCTGTCACTTTTTTTGAGTATTTCCATGAGAAACTATGAAATAAGCTGGT
>SICY01000036.1 GCA_009697485.1 Nitrosarchaeum sp. | reverse complement strand
CACTTTTATTGCAAAAAAGAATATTCCAACAAAATACGAATCTAACCAATAAAAAACATAATGCAATGGTATCTTGCATACTAATATACTCGTAAAATTGTAAATAACATCGTAATAATATTGACTTATTTACAGATTAATTCAAGGCAATCTGTGCGGGGATCGCCTAGCTTGGTAGGGCGTGGGATTGCTAATCCCATGTCAGCAATGACTCGTGGGTTCAAATCCCTCTCCCCGCGCCATTGAAAAATTAAATTTAATAGACCGGTTTTAGTTGTAAATGCAATGGGACGTAGAAAGACTCAAAAAATTATACGCTCTGGTCCAAAAAACGCAACAACTGGATTGTGTCCATTATGTAAGACAATAGGTAAGGTTTTCCTTCTTGGTCCACCTGGTCAAGAGAGGGGAAAATGCGAGAAATGTCGCCAGGAATTTGAATTATAGATTAAGCTTACAAATACACCTTTTATCTTTCACTTACTGACTATCTTCAGATGTTAAAGGTTTACGAAGTTTTAACAAAGTTTGATTCTGGCAAGACTAGAGTAAACACAGCTCACGTAATGCTAAAAAGAAAAATCAGAGATGTAGTTGGTTTACTGTGATTTAAAAAAACGAAGTGATGAAATATTATTCTGGTTCATCATAACAATAATCATCTGACCACAAATATGGATAATCAGCAGGACAACCATTCTCTAAAGTATCTGATTCTGGTATATCCCAACATATTCCATCTGAATACAGATATGGATAATCAGCCCAACAGCCGTTTTCTAAAATCTCCGATTCTGGTTCATCATAACAATAATCATCTGACCACAAATATGGATAATCAGCCCAACAGCCGTTTTCTAAAATCTCCGATTCTGGTTCATCATAACAATAATCATCTGACCACAAATATGGATAATCAGCAGGACAACCATTCTCTAAAGTATCTGATTCTATTTGACCCTCAACTAATACAAAATTAGAAAAACTAGACGAACCTAGAAAAAAGATTAACAAAAATAAGAATACTACTTTCATTGAAATACAAAAGACTTTAACTAATATAAGAGTGATCTTTAATTCTGGAGAATCAATACTTGTAATTAATTATTATTTTTAAATTACTATCATGTATATTTACTAGTCCAGTTATAGATTTATGATGAATAGATCTTTCATTTATTTAATCATAACACTAGGTATTCTTTTAATTCCAAATATTTATGCACAATCATCTGAATCTAGTTCCCCAAGTACATCAGGAGCTGAGAAAGCTCAAACAGCTGAGAAAGCTCAAACAGCTGAGAAAGCTCAAACAGCTGAGAAAGCTCAAACAGCTGAGAAAGCTCAAACAGCTGAGAAAGCTCAAACAGCTGAGAAAGCTCAAACAGCTGAGAAAGCTCAAAGAGCTGAGAAAGCTCAAGATGCTCAAACAGAACCTGAACCAGAAACTCAACCAATTTGCGGTAAAGGAACTGAATTGGTGGATGGTACTTGTCAAGTGATTAAAACTGAAGAGAAATCAAAAGGTGGTGGATGTCTTATTGCAACTGCAACTTATGGTTCAGAACTAGCACCACAAGTACAACAATTACGAGAACTGAGAGATAATTCTCTATTACATACAGAATCAGGAACATCCTTTATGACTGGGTTCAATAATTTCTATTATTCATTTAGTCCCACAATAGCAGACTGGGAAAGAGAAAATCCCGTATTCAAAGAGATGGTAAAGATTGCAATTACTCCAATGGTATCATCATTATCTATTTTGAATTATGTTGATATGAATTCAGAAGTTAACGTACTAGGATATGGTATATCTTTGATCTTACTCAATGTAGGAATGTACTTTATAGCTCCAGTAGTAGTAGTTCATACAATTAGAAAGAGACTCTAAACTCTTTTTTGTGCCTAACTTCAAAGTCACTGGTTAAAAGAACTAGTCAATGTTTCCTACGTTAAATTATAGTTCCAAAAAACTAACTAGCCCATCAAAATAATTACCCATAACTTTTTAAGACAAATTTTTTATGATAGATAATTATGAGTTCAGAAGCTGAAACAATCTATGAAAGAGTAGCAAAACTCGAAGATGAGATTGCATTACTTAGAAGCGAAGTTGATATTCTTAAAAGAGCACTACGAAACAAGATTGCCCGACACGAGATATCGATGATCAAGAAAGGACAAGATATCAGTTCTATTATTGATTAATTTTTTGTCTTTATACTTCTTATTAATTCTAAAATGAAATCAACATCTTCTGCATTTGGGTTGATCTCTAAATATTTATTCAAATATTCCAACGCGATATCTGAATTCAATAATCTCTCTTCTAGTATTCCTTTATCCCTTATGTCATCTGGCGAATTAGGTTCTATGGATAAAACCATATCTGTGCATCTCAATGCTTTATCATAAACAAAAGACTGTACATAGGAATTTTTTAAATTTCTAGCTAATCTAACAAGAATTTGCTCATGCCCTATATCATCAAGAAACTCTGGTTTAAATTCCAATTCCCCTCCAAAATTCTCATCTAAAATTTCTTGAAGATCATCCACATCTAACAATATTCCATCATTGAATGGGTCTAAAATCATTTCTTCATTATATTTTACCAATATGTGACTTGGGAATCCGATTATCTTAAGTTCTAACCCTGCAAATTTTGCAATTTCAACATATAGTATAGAAATTGTTATTGGTAGCCCCGATTTTTTGTCAATTACTTCATTTAAAAAATTATTTTTTGGATTGTAATAATCATCATTATCTCCACTGAAACCTAAATTTTCAAAAAGATGCTCATTTAAAATTGAAATCAGATATGTGGGATTTTTTACATCGCTGATTGACTCTTTTAATGATTTTCCTATAATGGCAATTTTCTGAATATATTCTTCAACATCTAGATCAGGATATTCTAGAATTTGAGCAAATTTGAGACATTTCTCAACTAGATTGAAGTTTGGATTTTTCACAAATGAAAGCCATTCTGCAACTAGGGGGTCAAATTTTTCTTGCAATTGTTATTGTTTTATCCTATTCAGGTATAATTGTGGCTCTTTTATTTCTCTTGTATTAGGTGGAGTCTCCATTAACTTTTTGAATGCATTTTTTCCCAATTTTTCATAAATGTTTTTTGTAAAATCCCCTCCCATGTTTTTTCTAACCTGATATGTTGAGAAATCCGTGCCCATAAAGGTGGCTAGATAATTTTGAAAATCTTTGTCATCTTTTAGTATGTTTTCTATGGCAAATCCTGCCATTCCCTCCATTATTGTAAAAGCTGCATGATGCTGCTGAATTGGAATTAGCCATTTTTTGTAAATATCTAACAATTGTGGAATCGCATCTGAAATTTTAGGATCTATTTCTACATGTGTGAAAGTCATTACATCTGGACCGATTTGCTCAATTAAGAAATGATCTGGATTCAAGAAGAAAAACAGATTTGCTTTTTTTGCAAATGGAAAGTCATCTGGAACAGCTTGAAGCTGTAGATATTCTGAAAGATTACTCACTATTTGATTATCTAATTCTAGAATTATTCCTGCTAGTTCTTCGTTAATCAAATTGACCTGCGTTGCTGCATTTTTGTTTAATTGCTGTAATTTTTCTTGTGATGAATGGATCTGTTCTTCCAAAACAGTCATCTTTACTGCTCCTAAATAACCTGAATTGACATTTGCAAATCTCGATTCATATGGCTCTCCTTGTTTGTGCAAAATGATTTGAGGGTATCTGGAAAGCACAAACTTGTTTAGATAAATTACAGAATCCAAATAATCCCCATAAGTAGTTGAAATCTTTGAGATGTACTGAATGGCATATGTTGAATATACAAGATATTTTGCAGTATTTCTTTTCATTAGTTCTGCTATTTTCTTTTGATCTTCATTTGCAACTGCATCAAATAATTCTCTTACATACTCTTTTGATTTCTCATCTGAAAATACTTTTTCACCTTTCAATTTTTTTAATTCTGTAAGATCCGGAAATGCTATCTTCAAATCATCTGAGATTTTAACTCCTAAAAATTCCTCGACTTTTTTCTTTAGTAATGGGAAGACTTCCTGAGCTATTTTTTCTAATCCTTCAAATTTCACTTTAAATGAAGGATCATCTCTTGCCCTGTCTGCCAGTTTGGCAATCTCTTTTTCCTCATTGATTTCTACCGTTAATTGTCCAAATAACGCCTCTGCAAATTCTTCAAATTCCCCCAATTCGCATAAAATCGTCAAAATACTACATTTAACATTATTCCTCTTTCGGATCTAAAAGAAATTATTAGTTCCAAATTGATTAGTCTGATATACAAAAATGCATGAATTCAGTCTAAATTTTCTAAGATGTGTTAGGTGTGGCTCTAAATTAGAACTTGATGTATTTAAAAAAGAAACAGAGATTGAAGAAGGAATCTTAGAATGCAAGAAATGTGCATTATGTTTTCCGATAATCCAAAAAATTCCAGTCATTTGGGATGATTTTTCAAAATATATTTCTGAACGTATGGTGTTGGGAGGAAAATTATTTCATTCCGTATCTAATTATAAAATGAAGAAATTTCTTAAACATTCACTGTCTAATTCTAAACGAAATACTGATGATAGAACAGCACTTGAAGAAAGATGGAGTAAAATCTATCAAAACAGTCAAAAATCTAAATTTTATTCTATAATTAAAAATGAATTGGGTGCCATGTCAAGATCGAAACTTGTTTTAGAGTATGGCTGTTCTGTTGGAATTTTGGGTAGTTCTCTTGCAGATTCCAATCAAAATGTATTTGGGATTGATAGATCTTTTAGTGCAATTAGTATTGCAAAAAAAACACAAAAAGAAAATTTGGATTATTTTGTAGCTGATTTGATGTCTGATGTTTTTGGTGAAACAAAGTTTGATTTGATTTTAGCATTAAATGTTTTAGAATTAGTAGAACCCAAAGATTTACTGCAGCATATTTCCAAACAAATTCTCAAAGGTAACTTTGTAATATCTGATCCTTATGATTTTGATAGAGGCAAAAATTCCGTCAAAAAATCACTCGATGAATTGGCATTAAGAGCGAGTCTGGAAGAGTTGGGGTTTGCTATTACTGTAAAGACCAAAAAGCCTTCGTATCTGACCTGGAATCTAAAACTAAATTCACGCACAACTTTAAACTATAAAGTAGATTTGATAATTGCAAAAAAGTGAATGCAATCAGTATTGTTAGGTAAAATATGGAATCTCTATAAGCAGCGTTGACGTAATGCAAGTAACGTAGTGGTGTGAGTTTGCATATCTGTTAGGAAGGACTGAATTAACTACTCAGCTGCGTTTGAAAATTTAGATCATGAAATTTCTTGCTTTATATCCTAGTTGCAGCCTAATTAGGTATGTTAAAAAAACTATTTGCAAAATTGCAACGAAATCAAAAAAAGGCATCTGATGATATAAACGCATTCAAAGAATCTGAAATAAAGAAACTTGAGCAGGAAGAAAAATAAAATGAAGTATAACTGCAAGGATTGCACTTATCATTGGGAAGGATGGATGGATACCTTTGAGAATGTGCTTGTGCATGAAAAGACACATTTGAAAAAAACTGAATGATTAGTATGGCTGGTTTTCTAGGTGATAAACAAACCACTCTTGTACATCATTTAGCCAACATGAAAAAAGAATGCAAGATTGTGGAGATGAAATTACAAGACAGGCAATATTTTACTCCTGATACATTGGAAAATGCAAAATCTATGAATTTTTCTTCATGCATGTGGTGTATTGGAAACTAGTTTGTTACATTAGATTTTTGCAAAATAAGGTAATGTGTATTTTATGTATGCCGGGGATGGGTTTTGTCAGATCAGTTTGACACTCACCGATTTTGGGTTTAAATCCTTAAGTTAATACAAAATTTAGAATATTATTGAAGAAAATTCTAGTGATTGTTTTATTATTAGTTTTAGGGATCAGTTCAATTATTGGAGTAAATCAAGTATATGCACAAACATATAGTGCTAGTCTTATCTTAGACCCAATATCATCTCAGGTAAAGTCTGGAGATGAGATAATTTTTTCAGGCAGGCTCATAACATCTGATGGGCAAGTGATACCGCAAAGAACAGTTTACATAAAAGATGATGTTGATTTTGGAACCGATACAATTCTTGGTAGTGTTGTTACTGATGGAAATGGAGAATTTGCAGCATCATGGACAGCAATTCCAAGATCAAGTGGATCATATGACCTCTATGCTGTTTTTGAGGGAGATGACTATGTGCAAAAGACAAGGAGTAAAACATACAATGTTTATGTGAATGAAGGATCTTCAAACAACTCTGGTTCAAACACCAAACAATACCCAAATTATTATGAAACAAAGATATCATTAGACAAAATTCAATCATCAATTTTTGCCGGAGAATCAATTACATTTACAGGTAAACTAAACTCAAATGGAAATCCTGTTTCAAATGCAATTATAAAAATAATGGAAGATGATCCTTTATCACCGGATCAATTGCTAAGTTCTGGAAGAACTGATTCTAGTGGGCGATTTTCAATTTCATGGCAAGCAAGTAAGGGATTAGTTGAAACAGATTTTGACATTTATGCAACATTTGATGGGGATTCAAACTACCTCAAGGCAAGAAGTAACAATCAGATACTCGGTGTACTGCGTCATACTGGTTCTATTACATTGGACACAATTCCAAAAAGTACCAATATGGGAGACAGAATAACATTCTCCGGAACATTAGAACTTAATCAAGGAAGTTCAGAAGGTGCAGTTGTATACATCAAAGATGAAGACCCATTTACGGGAGATGATCTGTTGGCAACAGCATATGTGGATAGAAATGGAAAATTCACTGCGAGTTGGTTTGTGACCGATGTTGATGCAGATGGGGAGGCAGATATTTATGCAGTTTTTGAAGGAAATGATGTGTATTATCGACTAGCTACCTGTGATTTGGGGGCAACTATGGATTATGGCGGATCATGCTTACACACAATTCCAATTCAAATTTATTACAAAGAACAAAAGCCAGTTCAACCAAGCCAAGGAAATTCAAACCAGCAATATATGAAATTATTTTATTCACTTGATTTTACAAAAAATCCGCGAGTTGCAATAGTTCCATCACCCGATGATTATAATGAAGCAAAAAAGTACATCATACCAGCTCAGGAGGGAATTCAGATGTGGAAGACATATCTGAGCAACAAGTACGGTGGAAATTGGAACATAGATTTTGAGGTAATCACGCCTGACAAACTATTCTTTGCAAATAAACCTGATGTGATAA
>SICY01000035.1 GCA_009697485.1 Nitrosarchaeum sp. | reverse complement strand
AAAGCGGTTGAATGTTTCTTGTTGAGTAGGACAAGTATCAAATTTATCTGCAATACCATCACCATCATTATCAGTAAATGTATTATCTAATGCAATGTCGTTACAGCCATCTTCATCTCTATATCCATTGAAAGTTTCTGGTTGAGTTGGACACAAATCAATTTTGTCTTCTATTCCATCATTATCAGTATCAGCAAATGAGGAGTCAGTAACACTATCTGGACAACCGTCAGTGTCTTGGAATTTATTATAAATTTCAGCACTTAGTGGACAAGAATCCAAGTGATCTGGAACTCCATCTCTATCTCTATCTGAACCAGAACCAAAACTGTCAGGACATCCATCAGTATCAAATATACCATTGAAAGTTTCTGGTTGAGTTGGACACAAATCTACAACATCGATAAAACCGTCACTATCAGAATCTGGTATTCCTGAGCCAGTTTGAGGAGGTGAATCAGGGCAACCGTCATTATCTTGGAATTTATTGTATTTCTCTCTTACATTGGGACATTGATCAATATCATCTTCTATTCCATCAAAGTCCTCATCATACCATGGAACAAAGTTAGAAGGACAGCCATCGATTGTACCTTCATTATCTTCTTGAAGGTTAGGGCAACTATCAATTTCATCAAGTATACCATCACGATCTAAATCGTGAGTTGCAAATGCAGAATTGGCAGGAATACTGGTTAATGTAGCTAAAAGTAAGAATAGGAATCCGAGTATTTTTTTCAAAGCTTAAATTTACGTTAAAGATCCAGTTATTAAACTTCACTCTGGAATAGGCTAAAAATATGAAAAGTTTTGAGAATGATTTTTCAGTTCAAAGATCTCGATCAATTTAAGTAAACCAAGACAGTGTTTTACATATGAGTTGTTCTGGAGAAACAGTTGAAGAGGAAGACAAACTAATACAGATCAAACCAGGAATTGTACAACAATTAAAAAAAGCAAAGTACGGTGTTGCAGATCATTCCACAGTGGAACTTTGTCACTGGACAAAAAAATCTTTCAAACATGAAGGAAACTGTTACAAGCATAAATTTTATGGAATTTCCACACATCGCTGTATGGAATTTTCTCCTGCAGGAATGCATTGTGAAAATCGTTGTGTGTATTGTTGGAGACCAATGGAATTTTATGATTCATTAAAAATGGAACCAGAAAAAGTGGCAGAGCCAAAAGAGATATTGACTAAACTGATGGAAGAACGAAAAAAATTGATCATGGGATATTATGGAGATTCTAGAAATGACAAACAGAGATTAGATGAGTCACTATTACCAAGCCATTATGCCATTTCACTTTCTGGAGAACCAACAATGTATCCCAAGCTTCCAGAATTAATAAAATATCTCAAGTCTTTAGAAGCAACCAAGTCAATTTTTCTTGTGACAAATGGACAAGAACCAGATATGATTCAAAGATTACAAGATGAAGACGCACTACCAACACAGTTGTATCTATCTACAAATGCTGCAGATTATGATTCATTTTTAAAAATTAACAAACCAAAATACGATGATTCTTGGCAAAGATGGAATAAAACGCTAGAAATGTTAAAACAACTAGATACAAGAACGGTGCTTCGAATTACGCTCATAAGAAATTACAATGATCAAAAAGAGATGATTCCGGCGTTTGCGTCAATGCTAAAGCAAGCTAGTCCACACTTTATTGAAATAAAATCATACATGCATATTGGTCGTTCAACTAATAGATTAGAACATTCAAACATGTTAGAAATGGATGAAGTGAGAAAATTTAGTGAAGAAATAGCTAAACAGAGCCAAATATTTTCAATAATGGATGAAAGTCTTGTGTCAAGAATTGTGATATTGCAAAACAATCATAGAGTCATTGACCGTTGGATTTCAGATTATGCAAATACCAATTAGAAAATTTTTTTAATGCCTTGTATCTGTGAGATAATTCATTTTTGTTAGTCAATTCTGCAAATGTTTTATTCAAATTTTTTGGTATAAAGATTGGGTCATATCCCCAACCTTCTCCATTTTGTGTTTTGGAAATGTTTCCATCAATTTTTGCTTCAAAAGATTTAGAATTTTTATCATCACAAAAAGAAATGATGGAAACAAATTTTGCTTTTCTATTTTGTTTTAATAGTTGTAAAATTCCTTTGTTACCAATAGTTTTGAAGACATAAGAAGAGTATGGTCCTGGAAAGCCATAGAGCGAATTAATGTAAAGTCCATCATCTTCAACTATTATTGGTTTTTTACATTTTTGAAATGCCTGTATTGCTTTTTTTGATGCAATTTCTTGTAGTGAGAATGATTGAATTTCTTCAAGTTCATATTTGAAAAATCTAAGATTAATACCAAAAGAGCGTAAAATTTTTTTTGCTTCTTGATATTTGTGATAATTTGAAGAGACAAAAAATAAATCAAACGACTGTGGCATATCGTCCTCTACTTTCAATGATAGATACCAAGTTTGTAATTTTGGCATAGTTTGTGGGACCAACTACAGATTTGTAACCAAATAGGAAGTTTTTCCAAGTAGATTCCATTATTTTGGCATGTGCACTGTTTAGAATTTCTTTGATTAATCTCAAATCTACTGCATGATCTTCAGATTTGATTGTTTTTTGCGATAATCCAAAATCAATTACATATACTTTATTTTTATACAAGATAAAATTTGATGTGGTCAAATCACCGTGCATTATGCCATTTTTGTGCATCATTCCAACAAGTTTACCAATTTCCGTTGATAACTCAATTATCTTTGAATCAGGCAAATCATGAACGGGTTTACCTGGAATTTCTTGCATTATAATAGATGATTTTTTTAAATTAACATAATAAACAAGTGGTGTTGGAATTCCGAATGATTTTACTTCTGAAATTATTTGAGATTCTTTAACTGTTCTTTGTTTTCTAATTTTTGCATCAAGGATTGGGTTACGGTATTTTTTTGCCTTTCTGATTTTTAGTATTGCAGGTGAATTATCCCATTGTGTAAGATAGATATCAGCTTCGGCCCCTTTTTTTAGTAATTTCATTAAAATTATAACCTAAGGAATATAATTAAAAGATAATCATGGAAGAAGGAGAAAAAAGACTAAAACAAGAAGATTGTAACGAAGACAAACTTGGTGCAGGGATTCTAACTCTAACAAATAGGAGGCTAGCATTTGATAAGACACAATCAAGAATGATGGATTTTTCAAAACGTTTTGGAGATACAGTAGCTGATGTTCCACTAAACGATGTAAGCAAAGCTTGGAAAGAAGGAAGATTGATAAAAAAAGTATGTTTTACTGCCAAAACAAAAGAAGGTGAACAGACATACAAATTTGGAGTGTTCAATACTAAAGATTGGTTAAAAAATATTGAAAATGCGATAGAGGAACATAAAAATCAATAATCCACTTTAACTGAATCTAATCGCCATGATTGTGTGACAAAAGTCTCTTCTAGAGAAACGCCTTTTTTTACTTGGGATTCCAATAGACCTGTCCAACATATCTGACTACCACAATCACCAGCATATTTTTGTGGAGCTACAAAAAATTTACAACCATGTCTTTTACAAACGTCTTGTAACATTTCAGATAATCTTTTGTTTGCAGCAACACCGCCAACTACTAATAATTCTTTTTTTCTAGTAAATGATAACGCTCGTTCTACTGTCTCACTAATCATTGCAAATGCTGTTTCTTGTAATGAAAAGCATGCATCTGCTTTACTTTTTTGTATAATTGATTTTGTTGCAGATAACAACCCAGAAAACGATACATCATTTCCTTTTACGGAATAGGGTAGTAGAACATAATTAGAAGTTGATGAAGCCAAATCTTCAATGTTTTTTCCACATGGAGATGCAAACCCAAGTGATCTTCCAAATTGATCAAGCAGCTGACCCAATGTAATATCCAAAGTTTCTCCAAAAACTCGCCATTGTTTATTTAGAAATGCAAGTAGCATTGTATGTCCTCCAGAGACTAGAAGGACTAGTGGATTTTTTGCGCCAGTAAGTAATTTTCCTAATTCAATATGTCCAATTGCGTGATTTACAGGATATATTGGAATATTGTAATAAGATGCTAGAGAACGTGCAACCACTGCTCCTACTCTCAGACAAGGACCAAGTCCTGGTCCTGCTGCATATGAGATAATATCAAGATCTTTGATTGTGACTCCAGCCTCTTGAAGGCACTCAGATAACACAATGGCACTGTTTTCAACATGATGACGCGACGCCTCTCTTGGATGAATTCCCTCACCATCAGGAGGGCGATAAATTTTTCTCACGTCAGATAGAATTTTTCCTTGTTTTCCTTTTTTTTCCAATATTGCACAAGAAAAGGTATGAGCTGTACTTTCAACGCCTAGACCAATCATATTATCCTCTACTTAATGTTGAAATAATTTTGATCACATCGCCATTTTTTAGCTTGTGATCACCACCGATTCTTTGTTTTGTTTTACAGTCAATTGCATGTAGAAATCCCTTGGCAATGTCTGCATGAATCAAACCTGCCAAATCTTTTGCAGTAGAATCTCGCGGTAACAGTTTTGCATCAGGTAAAATATCACCATTTTTGTTTGTTAGTTTTGTCTCATCTTCTACAGGAAAAACAACAATAAGTTTTAACAAATCAAATACTGCAGTGTTTAAAATTTTTTGAATTCCGGTTGAGTGGATTTTTGAAAATACCGTGTTTACCAAGTCTAGTGCTTTTTGTTGTTGTGGTAATATTTCTCTATTTTCCACTACAGAAAATTGTTCATCTCCAGATTTGTAATTTATAATTCCAGCTTTGGCAGCTTTTCGTAACAACAATTCAGTCTCAGCACTACAAGGAATTACAATAGTGTTAGGGATTTTTTTAATTATATCAAGATCTTTGCAAAGGTCTGCCTTGTTTGCTGCAATTATTATTGGTTTTGTGTTTTTTCTTAATTCTTTAACAAAAGTTTGGATATCAGAATCATTCCATTCCTTTGGGTTTTTTGAAATCAGTTCTAGTTTATGTAATACGTCTTGTACCTGATAATCTTTAATTCCCAAACCAGTAAATCTTTTTGCGATGCCGTCAGTTAGTTTTGCTCTTTTTTGTTCTATTTCTCTAGTAAGCTTATCCCATTCTCTTCGAAGTATGTCTATAAACCACTGATCAAATTCATACTCAACAAACTCAACATCTTCAAGAGGATTATGTGTGCCTATTGGGACAGGGTGTCCTTGAATGTCAGTTGTCCCAGCAATATCAATAACATGTATCAAGACTTCTGCTTGTCTTGCATCATCAAGAAATTGATTCCCTAAACCTTTTCCTTCATGTGCTCCTGGTACTAATCCTGCAACATCAATTAGCTTGATTGGTATGAATCTAATTCCATTTACACATAATTGATTTTGATGTTTGATGCCAAAGTGTTTGCATGCACAATCAGCTTTTACATATGCAACACCAATGTTTGGCTGAATTGTAGTAAATGGAAAATTACCTATTGGGACAGGAGTTTCAGTTGAAGCTGAGAAAAATGTAGACTTTCCAACATTTGCTTTTCCTAGTAAGCCAATTTGCAATACCCACAAAAATTCGATTGTACTTATTAGTATTGCAGAAATTGTTTAATTCAGTTCATGTTAATTTTATAATATGTCTATAGTGATTACTGGAAATCCAGGCGTAGGAAAACATACGGTAACAAAAGAGGTTTCAAAGCAGCTACAATTACCAATTAATGACATAAATAATATTGCCAGAGATGCAGGATTATTTGAGAAAAATGAAGATACAAATGATGTAGATATATCAAAATTAGAGAAAATACTTAAAGAGAAAATTTCCAGTCCCAGTTTAATTGTGGGACATTTAGCACCATATGTTCTATCATCAGTTAAAGTAAAGATAGTGATCGTTTTACGAAGAAATCCATATGATTTGATTACAGTTTATAAAAAAAGAAAATACATCGAAGAAAAGACTAGAGAGAATATAGGTAGCGAGATTTTAGGAATTATAGCACATGATGCAATAAATCAGTTTGGAACAAAGGTATTCCAGGTAGATGTTACAGGAAAAAGCATTTCAGAAGTTACAGAGAAAGTACTGAGTATAATCAACGGAAGAGGTGTAAGTGAGGAAGTAGATTGGCTTGATTTAGTAACAAGCCGGAATGATTTGAAAAAATTTTTTGCTTATTGATTAAATAACGCTCCTATTGAGAAGCATTAACTTGTTTGAGATTTTAAAAAGTGACTTGGCTGGAAGAATTGGAGTAATCCATACCAATCATGGGAAAATAGAAACACCAGCTTATGTGCCAGTTATTCATCCTGTAAAACAAACTATTCCATCCAAGAAGATCAAAGAGATGGGTTTTGATTTAGTAATTACAAATGCGTACATCACCAGGAATAATTACGGTGATGAAGCTGAAAAAAAAGGAATTCATAAAATAATAGATTTTGACGGAGCCATAATGACTGATTCTGGAGGATATCAAGTTCTAGAATATGGTGATGTCAAAGTATCACCTCCAGAGATGGCAGATTTTGAAAAAAAAATTCTTACGGATTTTGCAATTCCGTTAGACAAACCTACAGGTTATGGACTTGCATGGAAAAAAGCTGAATCATATGTTAACCATACTCTCAAAGTCTCAAAGAAAACACTGGAAGATAGTGAGAATAATGGTCAAATCTGGATTGGACCAATTCAAGGTGGAGAACATTTTGATCTTGTAGCAAAATCAACAAAAAGTTTAGTCGATATGGGTTTTAAGATGCTAGCTTTGGGAAGCCCAGTAGAATTCATGGAATCATATGAATACAAACTATTAGCACAGATGATCATAGTTGCAAAAAAACAGATGCCACACTCTATACCATTGCATCTTTTTGGTGCAGGGCATCCATTAACCATACCATTTGCAGTTGCCCTTGGCTGTGATACTTTTGATTCTGCCTCCTACATGTTATACGCTAAACAAGAAAGATACATCACTGATGATGGTACGCGAAATCTTTCAGATATTTCGGTATTCCCATGCAATTGTGAAGTATGCTCAAAATATACCCCTGATGAATTGCGCCAAATGGAAGGGTCTGAGAAAATTAATGAGATTGCACTACATAATTTACATGCAATAAAAGTTGAAGTTGATAAGGTAAAACAAGCAATTCATGAAGGAAGACTGTGGGAGTACGTCTTAAAAAAGGCAAGAGCACATCCAAAATTATTTGAAATGATAGATGTTCTTACCGAAAATTCTAATTATCTTGCAGTAGCGACTCCAAAATTCAAAGAAAAAGCAATTTTTTTGTATGAAAAAGAGGATCAATATCGTCCAGAGATTCAATCATATCATAAAACCGTTAG
>SICY01000034.1 GCA_009697485.1 Nitrosarchaeum sp. | reverse complement strand
TTCTGTTCTTCCAGACGAATATGCTGCAGTTGGAACCGGTGCTGAAATGGCCTTAGGCGTTTTAGATCCTCAATTCAAACCAAACATGACTCAAGAAGAAGCAATAGACTTAGCAAAAAGAGCTGTTCGCTCTGCAGCACTTAGAGATTCTGCAAGCGGTGATGGACTTGATATACTTGTTATCACTAAAGATGGCACCAAAGAATTCACAGAAAAAATCTAGTCCCCTATAAAGCGAATCTACTGTTCTATTGTATTTGGATTATTCAAACTAGAGTAAGTCAATCATAAATCGTCTTTCCTATTTCCCAAAACTTATCTGAAATGTAATGCATGTTTTTTACGACTTCTCCTTTTTCCATATTTTCTAATTCTGAACTTGAAACAAGAGATTTTCCAACTGCCAGAAATTTATGCTGTGATTCCTCAATAATACAAACTATCTTTTCTTTTTCAAATTCGTTGTGACTTTTGATTCCCGGTCTCATCACATTTGCGCCTTTACACATAAACTTCACTGCTCCCATGTCTACTGTTACATGAGGAAATTTTTCAAGCAACTGTGTTTCTGATAAGAATGGCAGATACTCATCATTAATCTTCAAAATTTTTATTCCTTGACCTGTGATTATCTGTGCTTCATCTGCAATTTGGTGTACTTTGAGGTTCTTTATTTTTGGAAATTCAATTCTCCACTTTTCTGAGACTGTTTTTAGCAGATCTACTGTCTCACTTTTTGAGATTAAATTGGATTTCAAATTTTTGCTATCTCTTGTCTGATGTCTAACAAATCTCTGAGGATAGAACTTGCCGTTTCCATCCCACCTGCTCCTTTTCCAATAATTGTTTGAGTGCCAGAATGTTCTGATGTAAATGCAATTGCGTTTAATGTTCCATTGACACACAATGGATCATCTATTGATACTTCTTTTGGTTCTACTATCAGCTCTTTATTGCATGATGCAATTAATTTTACAGCACAATTGTTTTTGCTTGCTTTTTTAATGTCCTCTGTTGTTACATTGCGTATTCCTTTACATTTGATATCTGGCATTGTCACTTTCATATCCATGACCCAATTTGCAAGAATTACTAATTTTGCAGCTGCATCCAATCCATCCAAATCTAATGATTCATCTGCTTCAACATACCCTTTGTCTTTTGCATCTTTTAAAGCAGTAACAAATGATAACCCATTTGCCATATTTGTCAAAATATAATTTGTCGTTCCATTTAGGATACCTGAAAAAGACATTATTCTTTCACCCCTGAGACTATTTTTTGCATAATCCAAAATTGGGGTTCCTCCACCTACTGTTCCACTAAACTTGAAGATAACTTGATTGTAAGTTGCCAGTTCCATTAATGATGGAAATGCTAATGCTAACGGGCCTTTGTTTACAGATATTACGTGCATTCTTCTTTTCATTGCAGTTGTTATGTGCGTCATTCCTGGTTCTGCATCTTTGTAATTGCTGGCAGTAGTCTCAATTACAACATCTGCATCTAAGTTCTTGATCATGTCTATCCCGGACATGTTATTTTTTGTTTTAGCATAGTTTTTTACGGTTCCAAATTTTTTCTTTACTTCTATCAGTCTTTCTAATTCCAGTCCTGATGTATCTACAGCACTACCTTTACTATCAAAGACACCTACAACTCGTGGTTTTAATCCATATTTTGCATAAAGATCCTCTGATCTTGAATCAAATAATTTTACCAAGCTTTGACCAACAACGCCAAACCCACAAAGTATTATTCTCAAATTCCTTCTTTCCTTTCTGATTTGTTATTGTGGCTCATTTCTCTTCTTTGATTTTCTTATCATTGGCTGTGTTTTATTAATAATTTTTGAATCCTTTTGGTTCATGTGCTCACAAGTGACTGATGCTATTTTTTCACCCATCATTCTTGTCCAAGTCGAGTGAAATCGAGTTAATACAGTATCTAAGATTGGTTGGTTTTGGCCCATCATCAAAAACATGACCTAAATGTGCACCACATTTCTTACAGTTTACCTCTGTGCGTACCATTCCATAATCTGTGTCTGATATGTATTCTATTTTTTCATCTGACAGAGGTTGCCAAAAACTTGGCCATCCAGAGCCTGAATCATATTTTGTATCTGATTTGAACAATGTTTCTCCACAGCAGACGCACTTGTAAGTGCCTTTTTCTTTATTATTGTAATATTTTCCAGTAAATGGCGGTTCTGTTCCCTTCTTGATACACACCTCGAATTGTTCAGGTGTCAATGTGTCTTTCCATTCCTTGGGTGTTTTTACAATTTTTTCTACCATGTCTCTATTCTCTTTTTGATCGTATTAGAATATTTTCTATTTTTTAAGGTTCTTTCTTTTCTCTTCAGACCTTTTTTCTGATTCGAATCTTTCCAAGTCATATTCTTTTAAATCCACAAACTTCATTATTTTGCTCAAATCGGGATGAACTCTGTTGATCTCTTTGAACATTTGCTGTGCAACTCGTCTGTAATCAATGTGTCCTTGCGGAACAGTTCTTAATTCTATTAAATGACATGCCTCTCTAAGATTAAATTTCATAAAATATGGATAGTTGTAGGCAAAGTTAACAACATACTGCCCCTGCTCTGGATACTTTTTTCTAATTTTATCAAATGTTTGTTTTGTTTTCACCATGCACTCTCTATAGTCTTTTTCAATTCCTAGAATTTTGATTTCATTTGGAATGTTGTATCCATGATCTGTTGTTAGTAATTGTCTTTCTAATGTAAGTGCCCTATGTCTGTGAAAATCTCTGAACATTCCAAAATTATTGAGCAAATCAAATGTATAATATACACTTTCAAATGCCCTTGATGGTCGATGGCGTCTATTTTTACGCAATTTTGTAAATGTACTGATTATTTTTCTTTTCTTTTCATCTGATAATTTTTTTACTTGCTGCATGATAATATTATAAGATGTACTTGGAGATTGTTCATAGATTATACTTGTTATGATTTTGTCTATTGCTATTTTTTCTGATTCATAATCAACTAGTTGTGTTCTTACTCCTGAAATTATTTTTGGTTTGATTTCTTTTGCTACTATTTTTGATGTTTTTTTGAGCTGTTGTAGATAATTTTGAAATGCTTTACCGTATTTGTCATCTGCTCTTCTGACAAAAGCTTTGATGGTAGTATCAAGCTCTTTTTTGATTTTTGAGGCTAAATCTTGTTCTTCTTCAAGTCCTGATGATGCAAGTATTGTCAGTAGATACTCAAAAGCACGTCCGTTTCCTGTAATTCCTACATTAGTTAATGTGGATGCTGGCAAAAGTCCACGTAAAATATCCAATGCTTTTGCTTTTGTAGATCCATTGTAAATCATATTTGCAGATTTGATGTCGTTTTCTTCTTTTAATTTGGAAAATGATTTTTCTGTTCCCTCTTTTGAGTCCTTAAAAGTATATTTCTGAATTGGGTATTTTTCTCGTATGTACTTTATCATAGGTTCTATATTTTTTGAATAAACCTCAAATGAAAAATTACATGTATCTAAATACAAATCTCCAAATTTTGACTTCATTAATACTGGTTCTCTATAGAATCTATATTGCCCGTTTATTTTTTTATTCCATGCTACATATCTTGATGATTTCTCCAAATATGATAATCCTATTCTTCTATCTTCAATTTTCTTAACTGCAATATTTGAGAGTCCCTCAATTGCAATTTGGGCTTCACCCAATTCTGCAACTGAATCATCCCCATATTCTAAGAGTACACGGTTGTAAAATTCCTCTCCTCTATTTTTATTTTGTAAAAATTCATCTAAAAATATTCTACGCATGCTTTTGTCTGTTCTGCTATACCTTGACATCAATGCACCTCGATCAACTTGTCTTGGTGTGGTTATTGCAAAGACATTATCTTCCACATTTGAAAAATGATTAGAAAGAATCTTTTTTTCTTTAATTGAAAATTCTGACAATACTGTTGTCAAGTTTTTCAATTATTAATAGTCTATTTCTTTTTTCCAATTTGTATTAGATCGGGGCCATGATTTTTTTCCATCCCTTTTGTCTGCCATCTTAGCAGTACCTCTTTGAATGCATTTGCATCTGATTCATTTTCTGTATACATTAATGCAGTTACCCATCTACCTTTTCCTGCTTTTCCGCCCACGGAATTCATCCAAAAATTGCTTGGCAGCGTTTCCATGGCTTTGTTGTTTGGTTCTTTTGTAATTTCTAGCCATCTTTTTGCTATAAAATTCAAAATTTGTTCTAATTCTTCTCTCTGTATCATGTTGTTTGATATTTGTAGTTAAATTTTAAAATTTCTAAAATGACTCAAATTTGATTAACCCTGGCAGACCCAATACCTACAATAATATTATTTTCGTAAGAATTTTGATGTTTTGTAATTTATTTTCATCATATGTTAGTTTTGAGATAAATAGTAAAAACAAAAAATTATACAGATCTATATGAAATCTATATTGATCATTGTTGTACATAAAATACATACAAAAGATCTAATAGAAATTTTGCCAAAATTATATTATGAGAGTTGATTCATGCCGTAATTGCGGTCAAGTGTTAAGTATTGTAAAATTTTGCAAGATCTGTTTGCAGCCTATCCAATTACAATGTAAATTTTGCCTCAAATATGTTGATGATCCAATTCATTCTTTATGTCAAAATAAAAGTCTAGTCTGTTGATTCTACTTACTCTTATTTTATCAACAAGTAAAATATTCAAATTAATAAATTGGATCTTAAGACCAACAACGGTTAGTTGTTTGGTGATAGTTCCAATCATCACTAGTTTGACAATTTAGTATTTAGTTCATACTGATAATTTCTACGTGAGTCTTTTATTCTAATTTCGATAATGTGAATCAATAGATGGGCTGAGGTTTTCTCGACCATTACCTCATCAGTCTATTTACAAAAGATTAGAAGCCCTTATGAACTTCTAATCATTTATCTATTCAAATAATGAAATATTTTGTCATCTTTTTGATTTTGATTGGGACTATGGGAGCATCTTTTGCATTAGAACCTGAAGAAATATCTCTCGATGAGCTGCTTATGATAAAACTACATCAAACATTATCTGTTGAAAGTCTTGATGTGGAGTTTTCAGGAATAGAAGATTCCAGATGTCCCTCAGATGTGACATGTATTTGGGAGGGACGTGCTTCTGTTACACTTCATATTTACAATCAAACTCAATACCAAGCAATAACTCTCGATACAAATGACGCCAAAACCTTTCGTGTAGATTCATATGAAATTAACCTAATTGATGTCTTGCCCTATCCTGTTAGTACAAAGGATGTCTCTCAAGAATATGTTGTAATAATCAGCGTATCTAAAAATACCCCAGAAATTGTTTTGCCGCCCTTAAAACAATCTAAAAATGGTGTCTCGCCAGATTTGATTAATTGTAAATCCACTCTTGTTTTAATTATAAAAAACAGTAATGGTTCACCAGCTTGTGTCAAATCAGAAACAAAGGCAAAGTTATTTGAAAGAGGTTGGACAGCAACTCTGCTCTAGACATGTGTATAATTTGAAACCTACTTGTTCAAACCAAACTAGATCTCAAGATTGATTTATAATCATAACCTAAATGAAATGAATCAATTTGCCAGTAGAGTCCGGTGTGATTACATTAGAGCTTTGGATTCTCTTTTTTGTAATTCTATCAGTTACAATAGCAATTGATCTTGGTTTATTCCACAAAATTAAAAGAAAATTGAGCAAAACCAAGCCAACTGAAACAGAGCATGTGATGTCTAGTAAAGAGGCTCTTGGTTGGACCATCACTTGGATTTCTCTTGCGGGTGTCTTTGCTGGGGTAATCTACTTTACACTTGGTAATGATAAGATGATAGAGTTTGTCACTGGTTATGCTCTAGAAAAATCGCTTAGCGTAGATAACATGTTTGTATTTTTGCTGGTATTTACTACCTTGGGAATTCCTCACAAGTATCAGCATCGAGTTCTCTCATTTGGAATCTTAAGTGCAATTGCAATGAGAATAGCACTGATTCTTGTTGGTGCATCCTTACTGGATAATTTCCAATGGATGATCTATATTTTTGGCGGATTGCTTTGGTATACCGCAATTAGAATGATCATCCAAAAAGAAGAAAAGAAAATTGAATTAGAAAAAAACATTGCAGTTAGAATTTTAAAAAAATTCATGCCAGTAAACCTTAGTCTAGTTGGAAACAAGTTCATTACACCAATTAACGGAGTAATGCATGCTACTCCATTACTAGTTGCCCTTGCAATTATTGAGTTGACTGATTTGGTATTTGCAATGGACTCCATTCCAGCTGTTTTAGCCATAACTCGAGATCCGTTCATAGTAATTACATCAAACATATTTGCAATTTTAGGTTTGAGAGCATTGTACTTTTTGATTGGCGGTATGATGGAAAAATTCCACTATCTCAAGCCTGGATTGATTGTATTGTTGCTATTTATTGGCACAAAGATGATAATTTCAGAATTTTATTACATACCAACTGTAACCTCGTTAATTATTGTATTTGTAATTCTGGCAACAGTTATTGTTGCTTCGTTACTACGAAAACCAAAGATTACAAAACAAGAATAACCAAGAGAATTATTTATTTCTAAACGCCAATATGAAACCGATACCGCCACATATTACTCCCAATGCAAGTATGGCGATAAATCCACCAATTGGCTGTATAAAAGAATCCATGATGGCAGGATTTTTTGGACCCAACTTTCCTTCAGTAAATACTGTAAGTATTCCAGTTCCAGCCAATCCTGCAAATGCCATTATGATCATTGCTCCTGCCCCTCCGATGTTCATTCCAATTAGATGAACACCTGCCAACACGTTTGATGCTTTGGAGAATTTTTTCTTTAATGTAATTTCAAGATGGCTGTAAAATAATGCAGATACTGCTACTGCAAGTACAACAATCAAATAAAATATGATTCCCAAAAAGAACCATTTTCCAGTTCCTTCAAAAGATAATGATAGATATTGTATTATGTTTACTTGAGTATATGACATTTGTATTCCGACAATGACTATGGACATTGCAGTTATTACGCCGCCTTGAAGAATAGCTGCAATTATGAATCTATTTGCCCACTTACTTCCAATCTCTTCCATATTTATATCCAATATGAAATATTGGCATAAATATCTTTTAAATCTAATAATGTGTTAAAGTGTTAATTTTCTGTAACAATTGTTAATCCCAATTGATCAAATGGATAGTGAAATTTATTATCTCACTTATTAAATTTGGATTCAAAGCTAGTTTTTCGACACTAAACCCTTTTTATATAAAATATTCTAGGCACAAAAAGAGTTTAGAATCTATTTTTTCATTTGCGCTTTATTTCTAAGTTCTTTTCTTTTCGCTTTAACTTCAGGTCTTGACTGATACTCTTTCATACGTTCTTTTTGTTTCTCTTTAACTTCAGGTCTTGTGTAATACTCTTTCATGTATTCTTTTCTTTTTTCTGGATCTTTCAACGGCAATATTCATAATATTATTTTCTAGAAACTTAAGGATTTTAGGCACGAATTTACAATCATATTTCACAATAACCCATTTCATTATAATTGAAATTTAATATTGAATCCATGATATTACTTGTTGTCATTGCAGAAAGACTCTAAGATTTGATGTTGCTAGAATA
>SICY01000033.1 GCA_009697485.1 Nitrosarchaeum sp. | reverse complement strand
ATGGACCGTTATCTAGACTTAGTCCGGCGTTACCCAAAAACACGCGTTAAGTATAGTTAGATTTTCTAGTATTTAGAGCTGATCTATATAGACAATTTAGCTACGCTCAGATGCATACCAAAGAATCATGCCTGCACAGATTATTGCGTACCACTTGAAGTTTTTCTTGTTTAGAAAAATATTGGCTGAGGCTAGCTCTTCATCTCGATTAGTAGCCAGTCTAATCTTTTTCATTTCAAAGGCTTGACCAACCAAACCAACTATTAAAAGTGCAATTGCAATAAAACCCAAAACCCATTCCATGCTGAAAAACATGCTTGGTCAAATATGTAGTTTCCAGATTTTCCATAAAATTTCATTCTAAAGATAATTCTTTAAATTAGTAGAGTATTTTCCCTCTCCTATGAAAGAAATTGGCAAAATTTGGATGAATGGGAAATTAGTTCCATTCAAAGATGCCAAAGTACATGTACTTACTCATGCCTTGCATTATTCAACATCAATCTTTGAAGGGATTAGATGTTATGATACTCCTAATGGCTCAGCGATTTTCCGACTTGCAGAACACGTGGATAGACTCTTCAATTCAGCAAAACTATATTCTATGAAGATGCAATTTTCTAAAAAAGAGATCTCAGATGCGATTATTAAAACTGTAAAGGCTAGCAGCTTAAAAGAGTGTTACATTAGACCGTTAGCATACTATGGTTATGGTACAATGGGTCTTACACCAACTCCAAACAAAGTTGATGTATCAATTGCTTGTTGGGAGTGGAGTATGGGAGAAGGAAAAGCAGGAAAATTCTCTGGTGCAAAATGTAAGGTTTCAAGTTGGATAAAGATAGATTCTAGATCGCAACCAATGCAAGCAAAAGCAGCATCAAACTATGCAAATGCTGCACTGGCAAGAGTAGAAGCACTTGAAAATGGATATGATGAAGCAATAATGTTAAATTTGCATGGAAAAATTGCCGAAGGTAGTGCAGAAAATATTTTTGTCATAAAAGATGACATTATTCAAACGCCTCCACTTTCAGCAGGAGGGCTAGAAGGAATTACAAGAGATAGTGTAATCCAAATCATTGAAGAAAATGGCGGATTTGTAATAGAAAGAGATCTTGAAAGAGATGACTTGTATTGTGCTGATGAAATATTTATGACAGGAACAGCTGCAGAGGTAAAATCAGTTACACAAATTGATAAAGTAATAATAGGAAATGCAAAAATGGGGAAAATTACAAAAGCATTACAAAAATCATTTTCAGATGTTACAATGGGAAAAGATGAAAGGTTCTTGCCATGGTTGACTTTTATCTAATTTTCCAAGAAGTTTTTTACCCACAAATACAGTGATATAAGCATGGAATATTGTGCAACTGGAAATACCCAAGAGATTTGTTGGTTTTGTAGAAAAGGTCGCCATGAAGATTGTATGAAAGAGATTCCAATGGATAACAGATCAGATGGTCCACATGATTGTACGTTTGACATAAAACTTATTCCTTGCAAGTGTCAGCATTAAACAATTAATATCAAATACAAGACATATGAAAATATTTTATGAACTACGATAAAGAGTTTTGGGACAAATATGCAAATGAAAATGAGTCTAAATTTAATGAGGAATTTGCAAAATTTGTAAGGGATTTGGCTGTTTCATTACGTTGTACAAGCGTATTAGAAATAGGATGTGGTACTGGGATTGATTTGAAGCTATTTCCAGAAACATTTGAGGTTCATGGTGTAGATTTAAATGATATAGCGCTAAATATTGCAAAAGAAAAACTTCCCAAGTTCGATTTTCAAAAATCTTCAATTACAGATTTACCTTTTGAAGATTATTCAATTGATTTTGTTTTTACTCATCAACTTTTAAATTATCTTGAGGATGATGTTTTAGAAAAAGGCATTTCTGAAATACACAGAGTTGCAGGAAAATACATTATGAATTGTGAGAGATATGATGAAGCAGAAAAACAAATCAATGATATCTCAAAATTCCGAAATATGCAAAAAAGATGGTTAGGCTATAAAGTCAGAATTGTGAGTAATGTAGATATGCATGAAGAGATAGAACCAGATAAAAGTAGATTTACTCTACTAAGAAAACTTTAGAAAACCAAGATCCAGTTTCTAATTCAAATTTAGAAAGATCTATAAGCTAATACAATAACAAACATTTTGAATATGACAAATAATTCTTGGTGGGAAGGATTGCCAGAAGAGATTGAATCAGATTTAGAAATTTTGTCAGATTTAAAAAATCAAAATTGATTTTAAATTATTGTTTTCAGGTTGTAATTTAACAAAAAAGCGGGTCTAGTGGGATTCGGACCCACGACAACCGGATTAAGAGTCCGGTGCGCTACCTGGCTGCGCCATAGACCCATAAAAATAGCAAATCCTAGAGTTGTTATTAATCTTAAGATTGGAAAAGAAATGAAAATTTAGTTTTGAGCTTTTGCTTCAATTTCAGCATACTTTTCAAGAATTGCAGTAAGTGCAGTTGAAACTGGAACATCGTTCATTTTTTTCTTTTCGGCAAGTAGTTTTTGGTATGCATCTAGTGTGATGTATACTGGAATCGAACCGTTTCCTTCAAGTAATCCTCTGACATTATAGAGTGCAGTTTCCATTCCTCTTTCAGCAGATTTTGCAAATTTTGCTTTATCCAAAATTGCTCCTAATGGACCAAATGGCATGACATAATCGACTGACATTGTTACTCTGGTTAAATTATCACCTAATGATTTGAATTCGTTGGTAATTTTCCAGTTCTTAAATGGACCTTGAATCTGTTTTGCAGAAATTCTTTCATTTTTGATAAACTCAGTTGTTTCACAATCCCATTCTAGTCGTTTACCGCTAAAGTCGCCAATTATTCTAAATGTTGTTCCAACACCCATCCCTTCTTTGATGTTCATAGGAATTACTGTCATGCCTACTGTATCATTTTTAATTTGATCAGAAACATGTTCGGGTCTTGCAAAATAAGTAAATACATTTTCTACAGGTGTTTTAATATCGATTGATTTTGTTACGATAGTCAACGTTTCAGTCTCTTGCCAATAAGGATTTAAAGGTTTTGAAGATTTTCTTATGAAAATTGATTAACACTATATTCATGCGAAGATTTCATATTCATAATGATAAAATTACGATCAGTTGGTATAATGTTTATTTTAGTATCAACTATGGTTCCTTTATTTTCTGATGCATATGCACATTCAATGTTTAATTCTGCTGAAGAATTTCTTGGAGGATACAGAGTTCAGGTTGCAACGTTACCGGAATTTCCACAGATAGGAGAAAAATCACAGATTCTATTTAGAGTTGGAGATAGTGACTTTAATGAAGTCGATAATTTTACAATGGGTATTAGGTTTTTTTACAATGATCAACAAATTGATGCAATCAATCCAGAATCACATAAAGGTGGTCATTACGAAATGGATTATGTCTGGAAAAACCCAGGAAATCATGTTGTTAAAGTAGATCTATATGATATGGATGGCACTCAAGGAGTTCTAACGTATACTTTTAACATGAGCACTCAAAGTCCATTTGGATATATTTTCATCATGGCAATTACAATAGGAGCTATTACATTAGGAGTAGTTGTAGCTTACATCTATCTGCCAAAAAAAATAAAATTTAAATCTAGAGCATAGATTCGATCGGTTTTTTTGCAATTCTAAATGCAAACAATGCAGTTAGTAAAACCATTGAAAACAATAGTATTCCAACTCCCAAGTGAATTGCAACTAGTACAGCATGAAGTTTTAGATTAATTACTATAGCACCCAAAGTGATTTGTGTAACTACAAGAGTTGCTGCAAAAGTACTAGTGAATTTCATCTTTCTTCCAGCATTTCTGTTAAGCCAACTGCCTATTGCAGTTGCAATTACAAGTGTAGCAGTAGTTACAGCAATTAATCTATGAGTCCATTCAATGAAATATTTTTCATTAGGTAACACACCATTTGGACAAAGTGGCCATTCAGGACATGTCAAACCAAGTCCAGCTGATGAGACATATCCTCCGATAAACATCAGAGAGTATAAAACAATTAGAGATGTTAATGCAAGATATTTTAGAGCCAAACTATTCTACTATGAATGAACCTTTCATTCCTTGCAATGCATGTCCTGGAACAGTACAGATGTAGTAATAAGTTCCTGGTGCACCTGCAGTAAATGTAACACTGCCACCTTGACCTGGCTTTATTGGATTTGATGCAGCTGCAATTGCAGAATTCCAAAGTACAATATTGGCATTTTCTGGATCTGAGACAATTCCAAATGCATGAAATGATTTACCATTATTTGTTACTGAAAAAGTAATTTCATCACCAGATTTTACTTTAAATTCTGGATTGTGTCCTTCTTCGCCAGGTAATGCATTAAATGCAAATGTTTTGAAATCAGATGATTCAATAAAATTTACACTAAAATCAAGGTGATTTCCAGTTGGGGCTGCTGCCTTTGGAGCTTCTCCTGCTTGTGCTTGACTCACAATAATCTCTCCAACCATACCTTGAGCTCTGTGACCTGGAACTGTACAGATGTAGTAATAAGTTCCTTCTTTCGATGGAATAAATTCAGATGAACCTGTCATGCCTGGTTTAAGTGGATTTGATGCAGATGCAATAGCACTACTTTGAAAAATTCCTGCAAATCCTTCTTCATCAGCAGTTACACCAAATGCATGAAATGATTTTCCAGCGTTTTCAACATTAAATACGATTTTGTCTCCAACACTTGCATTAATTGTAGGATTGTTTCCTTCTTCGCCAGGTAATGCATTAAATGCAAATATTTTGAAATCAGATGATTCTATAAATTTGAGATCTTGTGTTATTGTTTTTCCTGTAGCAACTGCTGCAGATTCTGTTTGTTTTGCACCTGCCATTTGAGCAACTACAGCAGCTGGAGTAGATGTCCAATAATCCCACATGCTAAAGAAAATTACACCACCTACAAGGCAAATGCCTAGCATTATTGCCATCATTTTTCCAGTTCTTGCTGATGTGGTCCTGTAAATTTCTTGGTTGTGTTGATTCATTTTATATTTCTTCTAATGATGTGGGTTCTTTGCTTCAAAAGGATAATAGTATTTGCCACCAAGATTGAATGGATCGTCGGTGTCTGCTAATTTTCCTTTTCCAGAACTGTAAATCATGTTTATCAAAAATATTACCATGCTAACACCAATAATCATAGCACCTACTGAAGCAATTTGGTTCATAGTAATCCATTCTGGAATTGGCGGATAGTCATAGATTCTTCTTGGCATTCCGTATAGACCAAGTACATGTTGTGTAAAGAATACTAAAACTGCTCCTACAAACGACAATACAAAGTGAACTTGTCCCATTTTCTCATTATACATTCTTCCTGTTACATATGGGAATATGTAGTAAAAGAAACCTATTGAGCCAAATGCAATTGTACCCATTACAAATAGGTGGAAGTGACCAACTACCCAATAGCTGTCGTGTGTTTGAAAGTCCAATGGCATTGCAGCATTTACAACACCGCCTGCTCCTGCTGAGAAGAATAATGCAATTCCTCCAACAGCCCACATCATTGGTGTTGCGAATTTAATTCTACCATTCCACATTGTTGCAATAAAGTTAAAGACATGCATGGCAGATGCTGGTACTGCAGCTAGTGTTCCTATCATGAATACAGTTTTTTCAGTAAATGACATTCCTGTAGCATACATGTGGTGTGCCCAAGATGAGAAACTTACCATTGATAATAATACAAAAGCAAAGATTCCAGAACTGTGACTAAAGATTGGTTTTCTCGAAAATCTTGGAATAATTTCATACATCATTCCAATTGCTGGAATTACCATTACATACACTTCAGGATGAAATGTAAACCAGAACAAGTGTTGATATGCAATTGGATCACCACCCATTGCAGGATTGAAGAATCCACTTATACCAAGTCTGTCAGTAAGTAGCATCAAAAGTGCTGCTGCAAATGTAGGAATTGCGACAAGAATAATTAATGATGATGTCAAAAAGGACCAAGCCAATAATGGTATTTGACCCATTGACATGTCTGGATGTTTACATTTTAAAATTGTAACAATAAAGTTGATAGCGCCAAGTATTGATGAAATTCCTAAAATCTTTAGTCCAAATATCCACATATCTGCTGCTGGACCTGGTGCACTGATAATAGAATATGGGGGTGTTGCATACCAAGTAAAGTCAGCAAAGCCCAACCAAATTAGTGCACCTGCTGGTGGAATCATCCAAAATGCTATTGCATTTAATTTTGGATATGCCATGTCTTTGTATCTGACCATAATTGGTACAAGATAATTACCAACTGCAGATGCAAATGGTAGAATGAACAAGAAAATTAATGTTGTTCCGTGTACAGTAAACATTCTGTTAAATGTCATGGAGTCTGCAATTATTTGGGATCCTGGTAAGAACAGTTCTGCTCTAATTCCAAGAGCTAATGCACCACCCAGAAACAAGAATGCTATAGATGTTATGAGGTATAATAATCCAATATCAGTATGATGTGTTGAAAACATTATTTGCCAAATTGGACGTGGCTTTTGTAATTCTAGAACCATTAGTAATTCTCCTCACTTGAAAGTTTGGATAAAAGGGTTAGCATCAAGATGATGGTTCTGCCTCCTCCACAATTAGTTTACCACGCATATTATAATGAATTAGCCCACAATATTCTCTGCATTGAATATCATGCTCGCCAGCTTCCGTTGGTGCAAACCATACTGTATTTACTCTTCCAGGTATTGCATCCATCAATACTACATAATCATGAATGTTAAATGAATGATTAACGTCTTTTGATGTTACTTCAAGTTTGTATGCTTTCCCGACTTTGACATGTAGTTCACCAATTTCTTTTGTTCCATCCTCATGTTCAAATGACCAGAACCATTGTTGTCCTGTTACTTTGATAATTTCGGCATCTGCTGGAATGTGTTCAACTAATCTTTCGGCATTCCATGCTTCTGCGCCAACCCAAACCATTAAAGCTGTTACAACGCCAACATAAACCCATTCAGGCCAGTTAGAATGATGTCCCATTTTACCATATTCCTTCCTTTTCATAGGGGGTTGGAGTGGCCTTTGGATTAGATTCTCTAAATCTCCAACATAACCAGATTATAGTTCCAGATACTACTGCGCCAACCGTAAATGCTACAGTCATCATTCGATAAAATAAATTCCAAATTACTACTCTACGATCAAGATACCCTTCAGGTTCATCACCTGCTGCAAAGACGTAATCTGCTGCTGGAATGATTACCAAAATTGCCAATACTAAGAATAGACCAAGTATACTCTTCATTAGCGATTGACAGACGTGACCTGTGATTTCTATTTAAGGGTTTTCAAGATTACTATCTACCAATCTTGATTGAAACGCGACGGATCCATTACATTAAGTCCAGAAATTGAAAATTTATGTTTGTATTCTCTAAAGATGTTCAGAGAGGCATTTGCAATAATTAATTCAAATAGATTCGTTGGTGTAAGATCTACTACAGTGGATAGCATTGCTTTGATTGGATCCATATGAGTTACAAGTACAACGTTTTGATCAGGATGATTTTCAATGACATGATCTACAATACCTAGTATACGTTTTTTTACTTCTGAGAAAGTCTCAACACCATTATGAGCAATTTCTAATTCACCATTATAGAATTTCATAAAAACATTACCATGACTGTTAAAGATTTCATCGTATGGCACACCAGTAAATTTTCCCATGTCAAGTTCAA
>SICY01000032.1 GCA_009697485.1 Nitrosarchaeum sp. | reverse complement strand
AAACGATAAAAGCAGAAGACATCAAACTTGCTTCAAAACCATTTATTTAATTTTAATCTAAAGAGTTTAATTGTTCATTTCATATTTTTCAAAACGGTGCGGTGGCAGAACGGTTATGCGTGAGCCTGCAAAGCTTATACAAAGGGGTTCGACTCCCTTCCTCACCTTTCAGCATTTTAAGACAATTCAACAATTACTTGTCCTTTCATCCAAGGATGTAATGTACAAAAATAATCATAGATTCCAATATTTTCAAAAATAAATGTAAATGATTCCTCAGGATCTAAATACTCACTATCAAAAATTTCACTTGGTTTATCATAATAACCAGAGGTCACACTATGAAATGCAACATCTTCATTTACCCAAGTAACTGAACCGCCTTGTTTTATGACAATTTTTGATGGAGTGTAACACGAATCAGTTTTTTCACATCCTGGACGTGAAACTTTTGTTGACATTATAACATCTCCTTTAAGAATTGTTTTTTGGTCATCAACATCTTGAACAATAGTATTTTGAGATAAGAACACAATTCCTAATGTTATTCCTATAATTATTATAATGATTGAGATTATTACTATTTTTTTCCCCAAATTACATCACATATAGAATTGAGTTATTATATAATTACCAAATTCTCTAAATATATAACATATTAGAAAAATCACTTTGGCTCAAAACAGTAGTGGATTATTAGAGTACATTTCAGGTTCACACGCTCTATTAACTCAAAAAAATTCTAGTATACCTTTAGAAGGGTTTTCAGAAAATGTCAGAGGAAGCATACAAGAATATGCTGAAAATTCAAAAAGTGAGATAGAAAAAGGCAATAATTTTCTTCAATGGGTTCTCACGCGAGTTTTTGAGGCTACAGAAGATGATGCGGCAGATGCAATTGTTGATGGTGCAAATGATCTTGGTATTGATGCATACCTTCCAGTAGATTTCTCAGATAATACTATTCGTCTATTTCAATCAAAATATGGAACATCTCATTCATTTGAAGCGATTGCCAAATTCAAAGAAGATGCAAAGCGTTTGCTTGGAAAAGACATAACAAAGATGAGACCTGAATTAGCACATCTTGTTACAAAAATCAAGGAAAAGAATCTAAAAATGAAATGCTGTTATGTGACAGATCAAAAAGTGGAGTATCAAGACGATCTAATCGAAGTCATAGACATTGAAAAGATCATCCAAAAATTATGGGAGCGAATAAAAAAACCTGCTGCCGGAAAAAGATCATCAATAAAATTAGAAAGAATGCTTAGACATGACAATACAATTTTGGGGATTTTGAAATTAAGAGAACTAACCGAATTTGTTAACAAGAATAAAGATTATGTTTTTGAATCAAATATCAGACAATGGATGCAATTTAAAACAACAGTAAACAAAGGATTACGAGAAACGCTTCAGAGTAATCCAGGAAAATTTTTCTATTATAATAATGGAATTACAATTGTAGTTAGTGATTTTGAAGAATTAGGAGATAATATGATTGAACTTTATGCACCGCAAATCGTAAACGGTGCACAAACATCTAATTCAATCCTTGATCATTCAAAACGAACTAAAAACATGGATGGTTCTATGACAGTAACCATAATCAAAGCAGATGACGAACAAGAACAAAACAACATTACAAAATACAGAAACTCACAAAATTCAGTTAGAGGGAAAGATCTTGTTTCATTAATGGATTTTCATAAATCCATTAAATCACAACTAAAAAATTGTGGCTATTTTTATGAGATTCAAGCAGGATCGTTCGACACAAAATCAAAATCGAAACAATCAGAATATGAAGGCGATTCTATATACAATGAGTATCTTCCAGATAATCACAAAAAAGTAATAGTAGCAAAAGATGCTATTCAGGCTCTTGTAGCTGGAATTGAACAAAGACCTACAGAAGCATATAGTTCTCCAGCCCAATTTCTTCCAAGAGGAAGTAAGTATGATGACATATTCAATGACAATCTAAAAGACGATTACAGAATTTTACTTTATCCGTATCTTGTTAAAGAGTATGCAAAAAAGACATTGAAATATGGAAAACAAGGTGGACATAAAACAAAAAGATATGCAACCTTGTTTTATGTTGGAGTTTACTTTAGAATTTTACATAAAGAAATCATAGAAACCAAAGGAGATTTTAAAAATGATGTAAGAAAAATGGAGCCGATATTTCGTAGTTTTAAACTAAATGCTAGAATTTTAAAAATTGCAGATATTATAGTGACTAAATTTTTAGAAGATACTATAGTAGGTGACGAAATAGAATTGGCAAATACAAAGCATAATTTCTTCTCACAACATGTATGGAGTGATTCAATGCTTAGAGTCATAGATAAAAAAATAAGACAAGAAGAAGAAGAGATTTCAGCCTTGAAAAAACTTGCAAACAACTTGTTTTAGATTTTAAAATAGGTAGAAGTCTAACCAAGTAAAAATTTGCAGGAGGTTTACATTGGTCAGACTGCTACCTAGAATTCCTATAAACCCGTATTATTTAACATGATTTTTCAAAATGTTCCTCGATCCAGAATCTTTTTTATATAGATCAAAGAGAGCAGAATTACTTTGGGATCTAAAGAAAAATGTACAATTTGTAGTAACAAAATATCTTTACACTTCAATCCTATGGAAGAATGGGGAATTAAGGGTCCACTTTGTGGAAAATGTTATTCAAAAAAAATAGATAAACACTATCCAGGAGATCACGTTAGAGTAAACAAAGAAGAATAGAATTAGTCAGATTTCGAATATTTGTTAACACAAAGACAATTCCATGCAAGTGCATCTTCTTTTACATTTTTTTCTTCAAGAAATGCAATGTCAGTGATTGTTTTTTTTCTTTTTAGTAAAGTCACCTGAAAACTAGAAAATTTTTTGCAATTACATTCTTTGTATAAACATACATCATCGTCACCTTCATCATGATCCTCTGCTGCATGTCCACAATCACATAATGCATCATTTTTTACATCCTTGCGCGATTTTTTTGTATAAACACCTAATCGCAGATATGCTTCACCACCATGTCCTTTCTTGAATCGTTCATAATTTTCTGACTTTTGTAAAATCTTAAAAAAAGAGAAATTAGATTCAGGGCGCTGAGAATCAGAACCTATTATGAACCAGTATTCATCATCGATCTCAACAAATCTGATCTTTATTGACGGATCTAACCACCAATGTATTGTATCATGCCAAATAGTTGAAGCCTCTTTTCTATCAGCAAATAGAGGCACAACATTCATTCTAAGATCATAATAGCGATATGCTACGCCCATAAAATTATCAAACCATGGAATAGATTGGGATGTCAATATAACAAAAATCAGATTAGAGCGTATTTATCTGATCTGAATTGGTGATAATACCCTTATATCTCGGTTTTATACTTGCTACCATATGGTTTCCTACAGAACAAGTATGCAAATTGTTGCAGATCTTTTGACTGCCACTGAACAGTCAGGTCAACAGGGTATCAAAACAACATCATTACTAACAAAGGCAAATCTATCACATTCCAGATTATCAAGATTTTTGAAAAATTTAACAGGTTCTGGATTAATCAATAAAATAGAATTTGATAATAAAAATACATTTGTAATAACTGAAAAAGGAAGGCAGTATTTGGAATCTTACGCAAAATTTGCAGGTATTGCAGAATCCTTTGGATTAGAACTGTAAGATTTATTTTTTAGATCTTCTTTTTATGTTATCTTTTTGTCTTTGCTTTCTTTCCTTATATGAGCTATAAAGAATAATTACAGATATGCCTGCAATAGAGGCATAAAATAATAGAATAAATGGTTGTTCTCGAATTTCGCCCGTAGCAGGCGATATGAATGCTATGGGTATTGTAACAATGAGAAAAATCATGACGACTAGAAGATATTTATCCATAACTTGTAGTATTTACAAAACCATATATCTTTTTGATTTAACTGTGGGATAATAGAAAAAATATGATTAAGATTCTTGAATTGATCGGATTTGCATTGATCGGTGGTACAGTTTATTCTTATTTAGGAATGATAGGAAATGAATTACGTTGGCCGGTATTTTTTGGTTGTGCAGCTGGAACACTGGCAATTATAATTTATCGTAAAAAGATAAGACAAAAAGAAAGTAATAGAGTTTAAGACATATTCAAATTTAGAATTTTAGATAATGTTGATCAAATATTGATCAATCGACAGATCTATAAAGGAGAATTCAAGGTAATTACCAGACGAATATGGTAACCGAAACGAAACAATGGTGGAAAGGTTTAGGAAAAGAATTAGAGACAGATATTGAAACCTTTGATGATTAAAAATATTTAAAAAAACTAGACAGTTTTAAAAATTATTACAAGATAAGCCTCGGGTGGGCTCTGACCCCACGACCTAACGCTTACGAGTTGGAGTTACCAAGGGGTAACTCCTATGGTTCGCTCTATTATACGGAGATAGTCGGGCAATATGGGCAGTGCCTCAGAGAGTTAGATTGGGAAGACTTTAGGAAATGGCTACTAAATAATAAAAGTCACTTACACGCAAAGTATTGTTTCAAGTGGGCAAAAAAGTATCAACACTTGGCATTTAGCGATGAACTAGTCTCAATGAGCCCGTCACGAACAAGACAAGACGTGTTAAAGGGAATTGCAAATCTCACAAGATTCCTAGATATCAAAAACAACACGGACTTTCATGAGATTCTGCTTAGATGGTTAAAGAAAAAAGAAATCAAATGGCGACTAAATGTAAAGTCAAACAATTATGAAATCTCAAATAAAATTACAATAGAAGCCGTTTTAAAAAACATCAATACATTACCGCAAAAATACAAGACGTTTGCATTGTTTGTATTGGTATCAGGACTTAGGACTACAGAAGCAAAAGAGGCATTTAACAATCATGACAAGTTATGTCGTGATGGGGTAATGGAGTTATTTTGGGATAGGAATACAAAGAAAACAAACGCGGTATACTGCCATCCGCTTCTTCATGATAGAATTAATGACAAAGTAAGTTCCTCACGGATTACAAAGAATTTACATTCAAAGCATTTGGGATGTGAAATTAGATACCTTAGAAAGCTAAACTATACAATTAATGCTACAAAGATAGACCCTTTGCTTGCGGAATTTATGCAGGGGAGACGTGGAAATGTATCACAACGTCATTATTTCTTACCTATGATGAATGAGCATAAGAAAAAATGGATTAAAATTTGGAATAATGTCTTAGAGTGAAATTTCTGATCAAGTTTATACGTTAATGAGTATCACGACTTCCGTGCTCAATTATGTAGTACTTTTAGTTGTTATTGGATTTTTATCTGCTGGAGCACTCGCACCGTCTTTTGGTGCATTTCCAGATAAATCTACAATAGATACAAATGTTTTTAGTGAAACTACCGACGTAATAATATGGACAGATAAAGATCATTACAAATTAGGTGAAACTGTTAATGTCAAAGGAAGGTTTTCACCATATTTTTTCAATTCCATTCCAGACAAAAATCAAGAAGTTGTAGTTAGCATTATTGAGTATCCTAATCATAAATTTTTCGAGAGTAAAATAATCTCGCTTAATAGTGATGGAACTTTTTCAACAAATTTTAAACTTCCAAATGATCTTGGGGATGTAAAATGGGGTAGAATGCAAATCAGTGCAATGTATTGCAAATACCATATAGAATTTTGTGATACTAAAAATAACAAGGGATTATTCCCAACCATGGGATGGAAATTTTCTATTGGTGATTTTCCAAATAAACCATTCACGATTGAAATGAGAGAGAATCATGCTTACAACTTGATTCAAGACGGTGTAATAATCAACAACCTTGCTTCAACAGAAGACAATTTCTTTTTTAGATTAGTTACAGCATCGGGAATTTCTATTCATAGCCAAGCAGGATCAACAGGCAAATATCAAGCCATAGGATTTGGAAAATACGAGGTAATAATTACTCACGGAGATATTGTTAAAAAAATCCCATTAGAACACAAACCTAACCCAACAGAATTTGTAAAAATTTGGGTTTCAGATCCTCATGGAAAAACAGTGAATCACTCTCAGAATATTAGAATTGATATTGACATGTTATATCCTAATCCAGACAACCCATACTATACATTCAAAATAATTGATCCAAGTGGCAATATTGTATTTTCTGGAGATGGTGAGTTTTATGCTTCTGAACGAAACTCGGGTCAAACTCCCCCATACAATAGAATAATTTCAGCATGGAGCACCAAAGATTTTGACACTGATAAATTACCAAAAATTAGCGGGGTGCATACAATAGAAGTTAATTATGAAGGAAAAGTAGGCTCCACCACTTTTGAAATCATAGCATTTGAAAAAGAATTTGAATTAAATAAAATCTATAGCAACATAGAATCATTAATGGATAAATCAGGGTATCAAATTGAAAAGAATTTTGGCAAAGATTATGCTGACCAATATCATACACTTAACAACAATAATGATTATGATAGTCGAATTAAAGCAAACACAGAATTATTTACAAAACAACAGAGTAAATTAGAACAAATGACATTGGATTTTGAAAAAGATGTAAAAAATTGGGATATTTCTCTAGATGAAAAAGCAGATATTATTTATGATTTTAGAAATAAAATTGATATGTATAATGCGACCTACAATCGTATTTTTAAAAATACAATACAAACCATGGAGACAGACAAATTGCAATCAGAACATAGACTAAAGTTAGAAGAATATTCAAAAATAACAGCTGAGAGGTTACAGAAAGAAGCAGAAGAAAAAGAGAATATTGCAAAAGAAAAAATTAAGCAAGAAATTCAAGTAGCCAAAGAAAAAATTAAGCAAGAAATTCTAGACAAAGAAAAAATTAGTGTTCCTGAAGTGGAGAAATCAATAATTTCCAAACCCATCATAGACCCAGAACCAAAGGAGGAGTCAAAACTAGATACAACCTCGGAACCAGTAATGAAGTCAGAACGTCAAATTCTAAAATGTAATTCAGGCTTTGAAATAGTAGACGGTAAATGTATTACAATTAAACAACCAAAAACTGAAGAAAACTTCTTTGATAGTTTGTTTAAAATGTTTGCAAACTTGTTTAGATAGATTGTGATATTATTCTAAAATTATGTTAAATCATTGCTACTTACATGATATGCAAAACAGCAAGATATTGAATTAGCCTCATCATACTCAATTTTGGAATGTATTTCGTGGCACCTAATTTATCTTCAAAGATTACGTATTTCATTTTCTTTATTTGTTCAGAATTTCTTTCATAAGGGTTAGAATGTATGAAGATTTGTAAGTATTTTTTTGAAAGTTACTAGGTTTGTAAATTCCATTTAAGACTTGTTCTTTAGCCAGATTCCAAATTGTTCTAAATTCGTCTTTATCAATTTCGTATTTCTTGTTTGACGACTCTGGCATTATAACAATAGATTCAATTCCTCTCTTTGCAACAAATGGCTTTTGTTTGTCTGCTGTTTGAAAATCATTAGTTATGTTTAGCAATTTTTTTAGTTCTTGCCAAAATTCTTCAAAATTCATACTTCAAAACTCACTTTGGCTTTTTTGAGAATTACCTTACCTTCACTTTGAATAAATGCAAGATGATCTCCAGATTTTATTTGTAGCATTCTCATTATTTTATCAGGAATCTGAATTGTTTTATCAGAATTGATTGAAGCAAACTCTATATCTTCTTCATTATAGTCTGTTGTTTCTTCATATGTTTTTGGAGATGGATATCCGTCAGGGGGTTCCTCATTGTGAT
>SICY01000031.1 GCA_009697485.1 Nitrosarchaeum sp. | reverse complement strand
GTAACACCAATAATTGCGGCAAAAATTAGCGATCTCGTTTTCATAAAACAGCGTTATATTCGGCGGTTAAATAATCATCGAATTTTAGCTCAAGCTAGTTAGATAAAATTTCAAATTTACTTTTAATTTTCAGCGTAACACAAAAGATAAATTCCAAAATACGACGGGAAAATGTGTTTTATGACTGAAAGAGGAATTCTTGCATTTTCCGGAGGACTAGACACATCAGTAGTAGTAAAATATCTTCAAGAAGAATACGATATGGATGTCATAACAGTAACTGTGGATGTGGGTCAAGGCGATGATCAGAAAAAAATTGAAGCTAAAGCAAAAAAGCTTGGAGTAATAAAACATTACAACATAGATGCAAGAAAGGAATTCGTTGAAAATTTTATTTTTCCATCAATTAAGGCAAACGCACTTTATCAAAAAAAATATTGTCTAGCAACGGCATTGGCCAGACCATTAATTGCAGAAAAAGTTTTAGAAATTGCAAAAAAAGAAAAAGTAACAGCACTAGCTCATGGATGTTCAGGTAAAGGAAATGATCAAGTAAGATTTGATATCACATTACGTTCCGGTTCTGATTTACCAATTATTGCACCAATTCGAGATAAAAATTTAGACAGAGTAACAGAATTAAAGTTTGCAAAAAAACATGGAATTGAAATTGATTCAGTAGCAAAAAGATTCAGCATTGATCAAAATTTGTGGGGACGTGCAATTGAAGGTGGAGTTTTAGAAGATCCCTACAACGAACCTCCTGAAGATGCATTCATTTGGGTAAAAACAAAAAATTTACCAGACAAACCAACATACATGGAAATTAAATTTGAAAAAGGAATACCAGTTGCAGTTGATGGAAAAATTCTTGAACCTATAAAATTAATCGAGTATGTAAACAAAAAAGCAGGAGATGCAGGAGTAGGAATTGTTGATCACATTGAAGACAGAGTGGTGGGAATAAAATCTCGTGAGGTTTACGAAACTCCAGGAGCCATATGTCTTATTGAAGCTCATGCAGATTTAGAAAAAATGGTTCACACAAAACATGAAAATAAATTTAAATCAATTATTGATGACGAGTGGGCATATCTTGCATATTCAGGATTATGGCAAGACCCACTAAAACAAGAACTAGATGCATTTATCCAAACATCACAAAAACCAGTATCAGGAATTGTGAAACTAAAGCTCTTCAAAGGAAGCGTTCGTGTTGTGGGAAGAAAATCAGAATATTCACTGTATAGTCACAAGATCGCCACTTATGGTACAGAATCAACTTTTGATCAAAGATTGGCAAAAGGATTTGTAGAATTATGGGGAATTCAATCAACAGAAGCTATTAAATTACAAAAGAAAATGTCAACAAAAACATGAACTGTCAAGATTGTGATGCGACTCTTAACATCCCAGACGATGCCTCTATTGGAGAAATTATCTCCTGTCCTGATTGTGGCGCCGACTTTGAGATCGCAAAGAAAAATGGATCTACTGTTGAGCTAAAACAAGCAGAAAGTGTAGGCGAAGACTGGGGAGAGTAATGTCAAAAATTTGTATTGTATTTGACCGCCTAAGAACGGAAGAAAAGATGCTTGAAAAAGAAGCATCAAATCTAGGTCACAATGCAGTAATGCTAGACGCCAAAACCACCCAAATCAATACAGATAGTAAAAGAAAGGATTTTGACTTTGGGGATGTTGTTTTAGAAAGATGTGTCAGTTATTTTAGAGGGCTGCATTTTACTGCCAGTCTTGAATTTATGGACGTACCAGTACTCAATAAATTTCAAGTTGCAAATCAATGCGGAAATAAAATGTTCATGACTCTACTTTTGAAAAAATACAATGTCCCTACACCAAAAACATATTTTTCATTTTCAAGTGAAAGTGCATCAGAAAATATAGAAAAAATCGGATATCCTCTAGTAATCAAACCAGTCATAGGAAGTTGGGGCAGAGGGGTAATGCAACTAAAAGACAAGGATACAGCAGATGCATTATTTGAGATTAGAGATATTACAGATAGCCCACATGATAGAATTTTCTATCTTCAAGAATTGATAAAAAGACCACCAAGAGATATTCGGGTCATCACAGTTGGCGATGAACCAATAGCTGCCATGTATAGAAAATCATCAGGTGGTTTTAAAACAAACATAGCATTAGGAGCAGATCCAGAATTATGTGAGATCACAAAAGAGATCGAAGAAATATCTACAAAAGCATCAAAAGCTATGGGTGGAGGAATTTTAGGGATCGACATAATGGAAGATGAAAAGCGAGGGTTGGTAGTACATGAGGTTAACAATACCGTTGAGTTTAAGGGGTTGGCAAGAGTGTCACGACGAAATATTCCAAAAGAAATGGTAGAATTTGCTTTAAACTATGTTAGGAAATAAATTATACTTCCTTACGGGAGGGTTATCATGAAAGTTGGTGTTGTAGGAGCATCAGGTTATGTCGGAGGAGAAACACTTCGCCTCTTAGTAAATCATCCAGATGTAGAGATCGCAATGGTCACCTCACGACAACATGTTGGTGAGTATCTTCACAGAATTCAACCTAGTTTGAAAGGATTTACCGATCTGACTTTTTCGGAATTAGATTATGACAAAATGACAGATAAATGCGACATAGTGTTTACTGCAGTTCCACATGGAACAGCAACTGAAATTGTAAAAGCATTGTATGACAGAGGTCTAAAGGTTATTGATTTGAGTGCAGATTATAGATTGCACAATCCTGCAGATTATGATAAATGGTATGGCTGGGAACATCCACATCCAGATTATTTACCAAAATCAGTATTTGGAGTTCCAGAATTACATAGAGAGCAAATCAAAAAAGCACAACTAGTTTCTTGTCCAGGGTGTATGGCAGTGACTTCCATGTTAGCACTTGCACCACTTATTCGAAATGATTTAATTGATTTAGAACACATCATTGTAGATTCTAAGATTGGCTCATCAGGAGCAGGTTCTGGTTCAGGAACTGCTCATGCAATGAGAGCAGGAGTTATCAGACCATACAAGCCAGCAAAACACAGACACACCGGTGAAATAGAACAAGAGCTAAGTGAAATTGCAGGAAAGAAAATTCGTGTCTCAATGAGTCCACACGCAGTAGATGTAGTTCGTGGAATTTTATGTACAAATCACACATTTATGAAAAAAGATATCGATGAAAAAGAAATATGGAAAATATATCGTGAAGCTTATGGCCAAGAAAGATTTATTCGATTGATTCGAGATAAAAATGGATTGTATAAATTCCCAGATCCAAAATTTATAGTCGGTTCAAACTTTTGTGATATAGGTTTTGACATAGATGAAGAAAACCATAGATTGATTGCCATTTCAGCATCCGATAATCTAATGAAAGGTGCAGCCGGTTCTGCCATACAAAACATGAATGTCATGTGTGGATTTGATGAGATGGATGGCTTGAGATACACACCGCTCACTCCAGTATAGAAATGATCACAATCAAAATCGGTGGAAGCGTAGTAGACAATTTACATCCATCAACTATTTCAGATATTAAAAAAGTTGCAGAGACAGAAGGAATAATCATAGTTCACGGAGGAGGAAAAGAAGTTACAAAAGTTTGTGAGCAACTTGGAAAAGAACCAAAATTTGTAACATCACCTAGCGGAATAAAGAGTAGATACACAGACAAAGAAACAGTAGAAATTTTTACAATGGTAATGTCTGGGCGAATCAATAAGACAATTGTTCAAATGCTTCAAAAAAATGGAATCAATGCAATTGGTCTTTCAGGTGTTGATGCCAAAGTAATTCAAGCAGAGAGAAAAAAAACACTACTAATTATCAACGAAAAAGGTCGAAAACAGGCAATCGATGGTGGGTATACAGGTAAAATTACAAAAGTCAATTCAGATTTCATTAAATCACTTTTAGATCAAGGTTTGACGCCTGTAATTTCACCTATTGCAATTAGTGAAGAATCAGATTTTCTCAATGTCGACGGAGACAGAGCAGCAGCATATGTGGCAGGAAGCGTAGGATCTGACAAAGTGTTGTTCATAACAAATGTAGATGGACTTTTGATGGATGACAAACTTGTAACTAAACTAACATTAGCAGAAGCGAAGGAGATCAGACCAAAGATAGGTCCAGGTATGGAAAAGAAAATTCTTGCAGCTACTGAAGCCCTAGATATGGGAGTAAAAGAGGCACTCATTGCAAATGGTCAAAGAGAAAATCCTATATCATCGGCAATTGCACACGATAACTGTACGGTGATTCAACATGACTGAAGATGACTTTATGGGAGGTCTGTATCAAAGATTTCCAGTTACAATTGAAAAAGGAGTTGGAGCTCATGTTTGGGATGTTGATGGAAAAGAGTACATTGATTGTATGGGAGGATACGGTGTAGCAATTGTCGGACACCAAAATAAAAGAGTTGTGAAAGCAATCAAAGAACAAGTAGATAAAATAATCACAGTACACAGTTCACTATACAATAAAACCAGAGAAGAATTTCTCAAAACATTAATTGGTCTTGCACCAAAAGGATTGACTCAAGTTCACCTAAACAACAGCGGTGCAGAAGCAGTAGAAGCTGCAATAAAATTTGCGAGAAAGTTCACCGGTAAAAAAGGAATGGTTGCAATGAAAGGATCATACCATGGAAAATCACTTGGGGCTCTCTCGTTAACATTTAATCCAAAATACAAAAAAGCGTTTGAACCACTAGTTGAAAAAGTTTCTTTTGCATCATTTGGAGATATTGAATCTCTTCGCTCTACAATTGATGAAGATACTGCATTTGTTATTTTAGAACCAATTCAAGGTGAAAGCGGAATCAATGTTGCGCCAGATGGATTTTTACAAGAAGTAAGAAAGATTTGTGACGAAAAAGGAATTCTTCTAATTTTTGACGAAATACAAGCAGGGTTAGGTAGAACGGGACGACTATGGGCGTGTGATCATTGGAATACTGCACCAGATATCTTATGTCTTGCAAAGGGTATTGCAGGGGGAGTTCCAATGGGTGCAACTTTAGTAAGACCAGATATTCTTGCTTCAATGAGTAAAGGAGAACATTCTTCAACATTTGGAGGAAATCCCCTTTCTTGTGCTGCAGGAATAGCAACATTACAAGCACTTACACAAGATGGCCTGATTGAAAATTCTGAGAAGATGGGAAAACTATTCAGAGAAGGTTTGGAAAAGTTAAAAGAAAAACATTCCATAATTAGAGAAATCAGAGGAAAGGGATTGATGATAGGCGTAGAATTAAAATTCGAGGTGAAAGACATTCTAATGAACCTTATGAAAGAAGGAATTCTAATGCTATATTCAGGTAGAAATATTCTAAGAATTCTTCCGCCATTAGTAATATCTAAAGAAGACATAACGAAAGTTTTACAAACCCTAGATATTGTACTTACTAAAGAGGAGCAAAAAAATAATGTATAAAGACAAGGTAGATGAAAAAATAATAAATTTTCTTAAAGAAGACTCTAGAGAATCTTTTGTAGATATTGGAAAGAAACTAAAATTATCAGAATCAGCTGTTAGAAGAAGAGTAAAAAATCTCGTAGACAGTAAGACGATCAAAAGATTCACTGTTGAGATAGGAGAAGAAAATGCCACAAGTGCTATTGTTTTGATATCTGTAGATTCTGCAACAGACACATCAAAAGTTTCAGAAAAACTTGCAAAATTAGAAGGAGTCAAAACAGTTTATGAGATTACAGGTCAGTATGACATAACTACAATAATCAGCGCAACAAATATCTCTGAAATAAACAGCAGCATAGATGCATTAAGAAAAATTCCAGGTGTGATTGACACCAACACAGTAATCATTTTAAGAAAAGTAGCATAAAACGACTTTCGGTTTATAATTTCCAGACTTACCTAAATTAGGATCATCGCAAGTCATTTTCAGCGAAAGTAGTACGAATATACTTATATTCTCAATTTATGTGAACGTTTTCTGTAATGAAAGATCCGAATCACTATGCAAACATCTACAATGCATATGACAAAAATCCAAAGAAAATCAAAGTATTAGACAGTACTCTAAGAGAAGGAGAACAGCATCCAGGAGTTTCATTTACAAATAAACAAAGAATACAGATTGCATGGATGTTAGATTATTTCGGAGTAGATCAAATTGAAATTTCACCAGTTGTTTCCAAAGATCACAAAGAAGCAACTAAAACAATTATCAAACAAGGATTAAAAGCAGACATCGTATCTCATGGAAGAGCTCTCAAGGAAGACATAGACATTTCATTAAGCTGTGATGCAAAATGGTGTGCTGCATATCTTGGAATTTCAGATATTCATCTAAAAGATAAGCTACGAATTACAAGAGAAGAAGCCTTGAGCAGGGCAGTTGAAACAGTAGAATATGCAAAATCACATGGTCTAAAAATTAGATTTACAGTTGAGGATGGAAGCAGAGCAGAACCAGAATTTTTGTTAAAGGTGTGTAAGGCAATTGAAGAGGCAGGAGTAGACAGGATAAGTTTGCCAGATACTGTTGGAATTATGCGTCCAATAGGGATGTATAATTTTGTTAAAACAGTAAGAGATGTAATAGACGTTCCACTTGATGCACATGTTCACAATGACATAGGATTTGCAGTAGCTAATGCATTCTCTGCATGTGATGCTGGAGTAGATCAGATACATACCACAATTGATGGAATAGGAGAAAGAACAGGTATTCCACCTCTTGCAGAGGTTGCAGTAGCATTAACATATCTATACAAATCACCAAATGATTTCAGATTAGATATGCTACTAGACTTGTCTAGGCTAATCGAGGAGTATACTTCGATTAAACCATATGATTCAAAACCAATTGTAGGTTCTTCTGCATACAAACACAAAGCAGGAACACATCTTGCAGCAATACTACGAAACCCTGCAGCCTATGAACCAATCCCACCAAGAGCAGTTGGCAACACACGAAGAATCGTCTTTGGGGAATTGGCAGGAAAAACTGGTGCGGCATACTTGATGTCAATTTTAGGTCTTGAAAAAGACGATGCAGGTGCCAAAGCAGTTGCCGCAGGTCTAAAAGAACTCAGAATGGGCGATTTAATTGAGATTCCACTGGAAGATAGACTTGAAAAAAAGATAATTAACGATAAATAGAGAGGAAATGTGAGAGAGAAACATGTCAAAATGTGAAGAATGTGATGCAGATATTTCCATTCCAAATGATGCAGTGGAAGGAGAAATTGTAACATGTCCGGAATGTGGCGCAAGTTTTGAATTAGCAAAAGGCTCAAACGGTTTCCAATTAAAGCCTGCCCAATCGGTTGGCGAGGATTGGGGACAGTGAGTCCTGACGTTACAATTCTTTATGATACCATCCGTTGGGAAGAAAAAGCTCTGTTAGAAGCTGGCAAAAAAAAGAACATCAACATACAGATGGTTGACTGTAAGAATTTAGCAATAGATTTAGAAAAAAAACCAGAAGATTATGGACCAGTTATTCAAAGGTGTGTAAGTTATTATCGAAATCTACACTCAACTGCAGCACTTGAAGGGATGGGTGTAAATGTAATTAATTGTCTAAATACAGGAATTTTTGCAGGAAATAAATTATTTACACATATGCTATTAAAAAAATATGGAGTTCCAACACCATATGCAGCTGTTGCATTTTCAAAAGATGCTGCAATAGAACATTTAGAAACACATGGGTATCCAAAAGTGATCAAACCAACAGTTGGTAGTTGGGGCAGATTGATTTCAAAATTAAACGATAAAGATTCAGCAGAGGGAATTATTGAAAGCAGAGAGGCAATGTATCCAATATACCAAGTTCATTATTTAG
>SICY01000030.1 GCA_009697485.1 Nitrosarchaeum sp. | reverse complement strand
ATTGGAGAAATCAAAAAAAACATAGGAAAAGGAATCACAGATGAAACTCGAGAAGATAATCTACGTACAAAAGTGATTACATTATGTAATGAGTTAAATTTTAACGAGTCAATTGCAACAAAATTTTTAAATTTTTTACTTAATGAATCGATTAAAGTACAATCAGAGAGTAAACAAACACATCTATCAATTTTTCTTAAAGCAAAAACAATGGAACAAGAAGGCAAGAAAATTATCCACATGGAAGTTGGTGAGCCTGATTTTTTACCACCCCAAATTGTAAGAAAAGCGCTTGAAGAAGTTTTTGACAAAGGATTTTTAAAATATGGTCAAGCAAAAGGCCTGACGTCATTTAGAGATGCACTTGCAAAATATTCATCTAAAAAATTTGGTGCAAACGTTTCACAAGATAACATAATAGTTAGTCCCGGTGCACGATTTTCAATTTTTACGGCAATCACCACATTGTTAAATCCTGGTGATGAGTTAATCGTCATAGAACCAGCATGGCCTGCATACAAGGATTGTGCTTTAAGTGCAGGAATTAAAGTCAGAACTATCACTACTACATTAGAAGAAAGATGGGAACCTACAATTGAGCAAATTGAAAAAGTGATCAACACAAATACAAAAATGATTGTATTGAACTATCCAAATAATCCAACAGGAAAAATTCTGCCGGAAAAAGTACAAGATGAAATTGTAAATATAGCAATAAAAAACAATCTGTACATTCTTAGCGATGAGATTTATTCTCAATATGCATTTAAGAAATGGAAAAGCATACTTTGCTATAATTATGATAAAAGCATTATCACTCAATCATTTTCAAAATCTCATGCAATGACAGGGTTTAGAATTGGATATGCCATTGCAAGCCCCAAAATTATCGACATATTATCAAAATTAGAAGCACTTTGCCTCACAAATGTTTCTGAGCCTATTCAATATATTGCCATGAAAGCATTAGAAGCAGACATATCAAACAATACTAATACAGTACAAACCAGACTGAAAGTACTGACTGAAAAGGCAAAAGAGATGAATTTGGATTTTGTGGTACCTGATGGTGCGATGTATCTTTTTGCTCGTGTTAATCAAGATGAATTTAATGGAGTGCAATTTGCAAACAATCTTTTAGAGAAAGGATTAGCAGTGGCACCAGGAGAAAGTTTTGGAGAGTACAAGAATTTCATTAGAATATCTGCATGTCAAAACGAAAAAACACTAATGGATGGAATGAATATACTTGGTAATATGATGAGAGATAAGCAATGAAAAAGAAAATCACAATAATTGGGATAGGAGGTCAGATGGGACAATGGTTTGCAAAATATTTTTTAGCAAATGATTTTGAGGTAACAGGTTATGATACTGAAAATAAAATTCAAGGAAAAGGAATTATTCAGTCGGATTCATTAGTAGGAGGAATTTTAAAAGCAGATTATGTTGTATTGTGCACACCTACAAGAAGAACGCCAGAGATAATCAGATTGATTGCAAAAGAAATGAAGAGGGGAACATATCTAATAGAAATATCATCGGAAAAATCCAAAGTAGTAGCATCATTATCAAAAATGCCAACAAAAATTAATCCAATATGCATTCATCCTATGTTTGGACCTGGAGCAAAATCAATCAAAGGACAAAACATAATTTCAGTCCCAGTAAAAGATGCAAAAAAAGAACTGGCAATTGCAAAAGAGCTTTTCGATGGAGCAAATTTTGTAACAATTGATGCAATTGAACATGATAAAAAAATTGCAGTGATCTTGGGGTTAACACATTTGATGAATCTTGTTTTTGCAAACATAATTTCAAAAGATGAAAAAATGTCACTAACAGAAAAAATGTCTGGAACAACTTTTAGAGTTCAAAAAATACTAGCTGAAAGTATCATGACAGAATCACCAGAATTAATTGAAACAATTATTGCAAATCCAGAAATTAGAAGAGTTGCAGAAGAGCTTTGGAAAGACATCGGAAGATTACTTACGGCAGTACAAGAATCAAAAACAGAAGAAGTGATAAATTACATCAAGACTTGCCAAGAAAAACTCTCTGTAAATATAAATTTAGAAGATTCATATAAAAAATTGACAAAAATGGTAAACGCAATTGAAAAATAAGAGAAATGCGCGCTACCAAGATTGTGACATCCTTTATTCAGGATGAGCAGAAATTATTAATTCTTAGAAGAAGCAACAAAGTAAAAACCATGAAAGGTCTTTGGGCAGGAATTAGTGGGATTATAGAAAAAAACGAAACCCCATTAACAAGAGCAAAAATCGAAATTTATGAGGAGACAGGCATTTCTGAAGACAAAATTAGATTGGTAAAAAATGCAGAGAAATTAAGAATACATTCACCACAGTATGAAAATCATGAGTGGGAGATATTTCCATTTTTGTTTGAAGCAAAAAACCCAGATATCAAATTGAATTGGGAAAATTCAGAATACACATGGATTACAATAGATGAATTAAAAAACTACAACACGGTTCCTAGTCTTGAAAAAGTATTACAAAATTTGTTGTAATCTTTCTTCTTTTTCATATTTTCGTTGTTGTGGCAACATCATATAGACACATGCACCACCACACATTGTACATGGAACATTATTTCCAGGACGTTGACCAGTTCGACTATGAATTCTGGCTGCTTCCTCAGGATCAATAGACAAAGCAATTTGTTTTTCCCAATCTAATGTACGTCGAGCTTCAGTCATTTCCATATCCCATTTTATTGCCTTGTCACGAATTTTCACTAAATCAGCTGCATGTGCAGCAATTCTATATGCAATCAAACCGGCTTTAACTTCCTCAGCATTGGGTAATGCGAGATGCTCAGAAGGAGTAAGATAGCACAATAAATCCACACCTTCACTTGCAGACACAGCCGCACCAATGGCACTTGCTATATGATCATGTCCAGACGCAATGTCAGTTACCAAAGGACCCAAAACGTAGTAAGGCACATCACCAATTAATGATTTAGCTAATCTAACATTAGCAGCTACTTCGTTTAATGGAACATGGCCTGGACCTTCCACCATTACTTGGATATCTTGCTCATGAGCACGTTTGGTTAATTGTGCCACATTGATCATTTCTTGAACCTGAAGTTCATCATGAGAATCAAGGATAGAGCCAGGTCGTAATGCATCACCTAAACTAAATGTGACATCATATTTTTTGGCAATCTCAATAAGATAATCATAGTGTGTCAGATATGGATTTTCTTTATCATGTTTTAACATCCATGCAGCGGTAATTGTTCCACCTTTACTTACAACACCGCCATATCTTTTGACTTTTAGGATTCTTTTTGCAATGTCTTTTGTAATTCCACAATGAATCGTGGTATAATCAACACCATCTTTTGCATTGTTTTCAAATGCATTTAAAAAATCGTCCTCAGTTAAGTTTAAAGGATTTTTATGAACTTCCACACCATAATTGTACGCTTCATAGATAGGTACAGTTCCAAATGTTATTGGAGCAACTTCTAACAAGGCTTGTCGTATTTTTCTAACATCACCGCCGTCGCTTAAATCCATCATTGTATCTGCATGATATTTTACTGCTACCTTTGCTTTTTCAATCTCTTCTTCCAAGTTTACATTAAGTGTAGAAGTACCAATGTTAACATTCACTTTTGTTTTAAGACCTTTACCAATTCCAACATTGTGAATTTTTTGAGGTCTAATATTATTACTAGGGATAATAATTGAACCACTTGCAATTTTAGGAATTAACCATTCTAATGTGACATCCTCATCTTTTGCCACTCGTTTCATTTCCTCAGTAGCAACACCTCTTCGCGCTGCACTCATTTGAGTACCCATAATGTAATCTATGTTTTTGCCTGATTTAAACAATCATAGAGATAGGCTGGATTGTAAATCTTAACGCTCAGATTTAATTCGTGAAATTCTTTCTAAAATAGGTGTAATTATACGCTCAGAATCATCAGAATTAAGAAAATTTTGTTTGATTTCACCTACTCTTTGAATTAATTCCATCTCAGCTAAAACTAAAGATACGTATTTTCTAAGATTCTGATTTTCTTTTCTAAGATATTCCATGTCATTCATATTTTCTATTTACTTGAGCTCCAAGTTTCCTTAACGCTATAATCAATAGAAGAGTCAGAAACAAAATATTTTTTGCCACACTTGAAGCATTGCCAAAGAAAAACATTGTTAATTTTCTTTTGATACTGCATAGGTAACAAACATACAGTACACAGTAATTTATCAGGAGTGTCATCTACTAGAGGAATTTTATTCGTATTCAAATTAACAAATAAAAATCATTTTAGATATATAAATGCCCTATCATGATCATGAGATAATCAAATCAAAACATGAGAATTTAGAAATATAGAAAATTAAAATGAAAAGGAAAAATAGATTAGGACAGGTTTTGGAAATATAATATGAACTTACTTTCAATAGGAGGTTCGGATCCATCATCAGGTGCAGGTATACAAAGCGATATCAAAACATTTGATTTGCTAAATGCCCATGGGTTAACAGTAATTACTGCAATAACAGGTCAAAATACTTCTAGTTTTGGAATGATCGAGCCAGTGTCACAAAAAATATTGAAAAGCCAACTAGACTCAGTGATGACAGATTTTAAAATTGATGGAATTAAAATTGGAATGGTATACAATTCAGAAATAATAAAAACAATATACAGAGAATTAAAAAATAAAAAGATCATAATCGTATTAGATCCAATAATAAAATCAACCACAGGAGGTTTACTGATTGAAAAAACAGCTATCAGTGATTTTAAAAAATTTCTAATTCCATTGGCTACGGTTATTACACCAAATAAATTTGAAGCCGAATTTTTATCAAAAATCAAAATTGACTCAAAAAAATCACTCCAAAATGCTGCTCAAAAAATTCAAAGTATGGGTACAAAAAATATTGTAATTACAGGATTGGAAATAAAAAACGACCAAATTTCAGATTTTATATTAGAAGGAAAAAACCAATATACATTATCAGGTAAAAAAATTCCAAAAATCAATCATGGGAGTGGATGTAATTACTCATCATCATTATTATTTTCGCTGGCAAGTAGAAACTCACTAAAAAATGCAGTAAAATTTTCAAAACAATTTACATATAATTCAATTAAAAATGCCAAGAGTGTAGGGTATGGAATAGACATTACACAAATAAAAGACAAAGATCTAATACATACAGAACTAACTCATGCCATTAACAAGTTTATAGAAATCAAAAATATTTACAAAAATATTCCAGAATGTCAAACAAATTTTGTTTTTTCAAAAAAAAATCCAAAGTCAATTAAAGATATTTTAGGAATTTCAGGCAGGATTGTAAAAACGGGAAATAAAATCACAGTTGCAGGAGATTTGTCATATGGTGGATCAAAACACGTTGCAACAGCATTAATTACAATGAATAAAAAATATCCAGATATACGTTCAGCAATTAATTTAAAATATAATAAAGAAACTATTTCAAAATTAAGAAAAGAGAAATGGACTATTTCCAGTTATGATAGAAATGCAGAACCCAAGAATGCCAAAACCAAAGAAGGATCTTCTGTAGGATGGGGTATAAAATATGCGATAAAAAATTTAGAAGAACCACCAGATGTAATTTATCACAAAGGAGATTTTGGAAAAGAGCCAATGATAATAATTTTTGCCAAAACACCCACATTAATTATTGAAAAAATTTCAAAATTGTTTATTTAATTTTTAAGTATAATAGAAATCCATACTTGAACATAAATAGGCATATATCAAATAGGAATTCGTGAAAGCAGTAATTCTTGCAGGTGGATTAGGCACAAGATTACAACCATATACAACATTTCTTCCAAAGCCAATGTTACCATTAGGAGAAAAGCCAATTCTAGAGCACCTAGTTGATTGGTCAAAGAAAAATGGCATAAAATCAGTTGTATTGTGTGTCAGTTATCTAAGGAAAACAATTGAAGATTATTTTGAAGATGGTAAGCGATTTGGTGTGAATATCGAGTATGCAGTTTCCAACAAACCATTAGCTACCGCAGGTCAACTTAAAACAGCGGAGAAATTCATTGACGATACTTTTGTTTGTATGTATGGGGATTCCATATTTGATTTTAATTTACGAAGTATGATAAATCAACATCAGCAAAAAAAATCATTTGTTACAATGAGTTTGTATGAATATAAAACAAATCTGCCATACGGAGTCATTGAAACCACCAAAACAGGCAAAGTAATTGCTTGGAATGAAAAACCAGAAATCAAGGCAAATATCAATATTGGTTGCTATGTGATGGAGCCAGGAGTAATGGATCTGATTCCAAAAAATATACCATATGGAATGGATGATGTAATTAAAAAAGCAATGATTAAAAAGAAACTAATTGGCAGTATTGTTTCTAAAAAAGGATTTCTAGATATTGGGAACAAAGCATCATACAAAAAAGCAAATCAAGAATATCTTCAAAAACTAGGAAATATATGATAAGAAAAAAATGAGCGACATAACAATTAGAAAATTACAAAAAGATGATCTGTGGAAGGGATTTTTAATTACATTAGATTCGCTTCGTCAAGCAAGTAACATAGATAAAAAAACTGCAGAAAAAATATTTGATAAAATAAATTCAAACCCAGATCACATTGTTGCAGTTGCTGTGATAGAAGGAAAGATAGTGGGTTCAACTACACTGCTAATAGAAACTAAGTTTATTCATAATGGAGGCAGGGTTGGTCATATAGAAGATGTTGTAGTAGACAAAGAGTATCAAAGAAAAGGAATAGGAGAGAAAATTATCACATATCTCTTAAGATATGCAAAAGACCAGGGATGTTACAAAACGATTCTGGATTGCGTGGATGACGTAAAGCCATTTTATAAAAAATTGGGCTTTAAACATAATGCAAATGCATTAAGATTTGATCACATCTAGAAATATTCTTTTTTCGGGCGTTTCTTGTTTGTTTTTATCAGAATAAGTCCAACTATCATCACAGGAATAGAGATGCCCATGAAAAGTGGCGGAGTTATGAATACAGCGTCAGTGACATAAGAAGCAACGAGTTTATCTAAAAGAGTGTAGCAGTACGCCATTCCAATTAACAAAATTATTCCACCAGCAAGTATCAGAGAACCAATTTGTTTAGACCCATAACGTCTTGATAGAATAAACGAAAGTCCAGCTAAAATAGATGCAGGAGCCACTCCAATAGAAATGAATTGAAGAATTTTTGGACTGGGGTCAAATGAAACACCAAATTCTAGATTTGTAGCAACGTCAGTCATAAAATGATAGATTGAAATTAATTCTCCAGCAAACATTGCAAATAATCCAACACTTGCAATTGCAGCCCATTTTTCAAGTGACATAATATTAACAAAATCTAGTTGATAATTAAACTGTTCAAACGATACCAACTAGATTGGCTAATTCTTTTCTGCAAGACGCACCAAGTTTTTCTGCTGCCTGTTCTGGAGACAAGTCATTAAGGAAAATACCATAACCGCGCTCAAGACCTGACCAAGATTTGGTTATTGGATAAATTTCAATATGCCAATGAATTTGTCTACTGTTTTTCTTTTCAGGAGATAAATGAAATACCATGTTATATGAAACGTCTTTAACTGTTTTTGCCAAACCGCCAAGTGTAGAGCGTAAAATAAGGGACAAATCATTGATTTCTTTTTGAGTGATTTTAGAAAAACTAGTCGTGTGTTTTTTTGGAGAAATACAAAACTCATATGGATATGATGGTGCCCAAGGACAAAATGCAATGAAACCTTCAGTTTGAAGAACTTGTCTGGGACCACCCATTTCTTCATTAACAATTTGACA
>SICY01000029.1 GCA_009697485.1 Nitrosarchaeum sp. | reverse complement strand
GGTGGTCTGAATAAGCAAAATCCAAAAGATTTTCAAAACAAGATTGTTTGTAATATTTCAAACCCAGAAATAATGGAAATGGCAAAAAAAGAAAATAAAACTCGCTCTCAAGTATCAATGAGAGTAGCATTATCAGATATTGATGGTGGAATAGTTGCAATTGGTAATGCGCCAACTGCCCTTATGGAAATAATACAAATGGTAAAAGAAGGCATTGTCAAACCTGCACTAATCATTGGGATTCCAGTAGGATTCATTTGTGCTGCAGAATCTAAAGAAGAACTTAGTAAATTAGAAGGGACGCCATTTATCACCAATAAAGGAAGGAAGGGAGGAAGTTCTTCAGCATCTGCAATAATTAATGCACTATACAAGCTTGTAAGAGCAGAATCATCTTCGTGAATGATCAATACAATTTCTCACAAAAATTTTGGCATAATCAGAACTATCAAAATAGAGATGTCCGTATGATGCAAGTGTATTATATTGAATCATCCACTATTATGATTTCAAAATTGTTTCTGCCATAAGTTAGCTGGGAGCAGGATAACATTAGTCTGTTTATGACACTGCTCATTGTAAGAAGCTACTAGAATGGAGACAAACGGTCTTGTAATAGTTGGTAAATCGTCCTGTTTAAAATTTATGTTTGTATGCAACAAGTTATGATGAATATGAATTTTGGATAATGTTACTGATAGAAGCCGATTAACCTGCAGTTTTGGTATGATTCTCTTTGCGCTCAAGAGAAAAATAATGCCTCTAACAGCAAATGTTAAGACAAGTAACGCCAATATGAGAGAAATTACGCCAAAGGGAGTCACTATTTTCTTTTGATCTGATCTTATTTCTTTGTTTCCTCAATACTATAATAGGGATCTTGTTTTTGTCAATGAACTCCTTTGAGGAATTCAAAATAAAAAATTGGAAGGGGTTATGTAGCCACCCCAATGGCTTGCCCGAGCGTTTAGTTCGTATTTTTTACGTTCTTAAATCGTTTTAGGACTTCTTTTTTGATGACCTAATCACTTGCCAAGTACCATATCATATCAGCCTCATCTACATCTGATCTGTTTCCATAACTTACCATCTTTGAAAGACCTAACATTTTCTGGTGTCGAATCTTCTGCGACATCTAGATTCCGTACCTGATAACCCTACCCGATTATCTTCTATTGTTGGTTGTTCGTGACTTCATTATCTTAATGCCATGAGGTTATTTCATCATTCCCAATAGTACGAGTTTCGAATTCTATTGGAGCATCTCCCTCTTTGTTATGTTTTTTAAGATTAAAATGTACCTTCATGAGATCTTTACTAGGTGTAAACCACTTACACCACGTACAGTAATGTAAAGTTTTCATTTTCTATCAACTCCAAATAATATTATCTTTTATATATTCTTCTTTTTGTGATGCCGATAGATGCAAACCATACAAATTTCTCCACCATCTAGTGTTTTTCAAATTTTATTCTAGCATCAGGTTGGAATCTCTGCCACAGGCTTCCAAGTATTATGGCATTTGCAAACCAGAATAAAGAAACGGAAAACGCAGACATTATTCTAAAACCATTGACAAGGTCCATGGGTGCTGTGATCTTGTCTGGATTTGATGGCATTAGTACAAACGCAATACTAATGAAAGCGACATACCCAACAAAGGCAACAAATTTTCTGTTTTTTTCAAGTCTCTTGTATAACTGATAGAAACCAACTGCACCAAATCCTGAAATTGCAATAAAGGACAGATAAAGAACCGCTCGCAATACAACTGTTTCAGGCTCGCCTACAGTGGGCGGATTTGCCGGATACTTGAAAAATGGCATCATAAATATTGTAAACCACATCAGACCAGACAAAACCAGCGCTTTTTGCACATGATGTTTTCCAGGTAACACATCTCTTGAAAGACCAAATACGATTCCAAATAATGAACCTACGCCTAGTCCAAAGATTCCGCCTGCTAACACCATGCCGCTTTTTTGCCAGTATCGATAGTCATTGTATTCTGCTCTAAATTGAGGCGTGTCCTTTTCTTCTCCTGATTCAAAATTAGCTTTGTTTTCTAATTCAATTGCTCTATCAAGGAATGGTTCAGTTGTTACAAAATTAATTAGTCCTAAAATTACTCCTGCAGAAAAGCCAGAAACAAGAACTATGCCAATGAAAAGAAGTTGTCTCATTTTTGACTCCTAATGACATGGAAAGCCTGCTGCATGACGCATGTCATGTCCCAGTTCGTGTAGGTACAGGTCTTCATATGCCTGCTCTCCTATTACGACGCTGAAAAGATGTCCTTGATCATAACCTACAAGAAATAAACCAAATGCAAAAATTAAAGCCAGAATCACTACTGCAAAAATTGGAACTGTTTGTTTAGAAATAGTAATTTCTTTTACAGAAGACATTCATACTGGAATAAACTTGGAATTATTTAAGTTGTTTGTAAAAAGATTAAATACTTAATTCTTTTATGGAAGGCGTGAGTCAGATTCGCAAATTTCGTGTAGCAGATACGGTTAAAGTCATATTTTCTTCAAAAGCCAGAGGCTCGGATATCAAAAGGTCCCCCATGTACCATGAAGGAATGGTAGGGGTGATCAAAAGAGTGCATGGCTTTATCTCTATTCCGCCGGACCACACTAAGCGTCCTGCGTATTACCAAGTCGCATTCGACGCGAATCAGATTTCGCCGAAGGCCTCCAGCAAAGAAAAGATTTATCTCGAAGTCTTCGAAGATTGGCTTGAACGCGTGCCGAGGTCTGAATTATGAGCAGCGAGAATGAACTGAGAGAAGCATTACAAAAAGAGTATGAAAAGGGGCATTTCGAACATGACAGGCCAACAAATATTAGTGCTTATGCAGAGGCTACACTTCCTGATTATGTGTGGAAGTTTGTTACGCTTGAGGAGGTAATGACAGGTTGTGGGCTATTCCCCTTCGAGCTTAGCCGACTCAAGAAGGATGAAATGTGGAATGATCCTAAGAATCCGTTTAAGGCCCTTAATTACTTTGACATGAGAATCTCGCGTATTAGGGAGGTTCTCAAGGATCAGAAGATCATGACGGATGACCAGTTTAGAAGCGAAGTAGATAAGCTGAAAAAGCAATACAAAGAACAAGGGAAAACGCCACAAGGCCTTGAGTTGGAGGCACTGGCAATGATCAACTATATTACTGTGACCTCTGGCATATTGGGTACTCAACCTTTCACTGGTCACTATCAGCAGGTAAGGGCGCGAACTCCGATTACTGGTGCCAAAATCGTTGCGAAAGCCTGGGTCGACCCTGATTTTAAAGCTTTGCTGAAGGTAAGCCCTAAGGAAGCGATTTATGGGTGGAATCCGTCCGTTCTTCACGTAAAGGATTTCGATATTATCGACCCAAACGGCCTAGAGGTGCCAGAAAATACCGAGAAGGTCAGAAATGTAGTTGTATGCACCGTTTGCTCCTGCTATCCTCGGGAATTTTTAGGAGAACCCCCATTATGGTATGTTAGTGAGACCTACAAGAAAAGGATAATTCACGAACCTAGGGCGATTTTGAAGGATTGGGGATTGAATTTAGCTGATGATGTCGAAATTAGGGTTTACGATATTAATGCAGACATACACTACATGGTTCTACCTATGCGGCCTAAAGGCACAGAGGGATGGTCCGAGGAAGAATTATCCAAGCTAGTTACTAGAGATAGCTTGCTCGGAGTGGCTGATCCTCTCACTCCTGCTGAGCTTAAAGCTCAAGAACAACGCAGCTAGTGTTCTATTACATACCAACTCAGTAATTTGAGGCATGGTAAACGGGTGAGGGCTATTTATAGATCCACTAGTACGATTATCCTGGGTATAGTTTGATAGTAGACCTGGACCTAGCTAGGAAGCTGGTGATAGTCATAGGTGGGGGCACCGAAGGCACCAGAAAGGTGAAATCACTTTTAGGGCAGAACTGCAAGATCATGGTTGTAACTAATAGGTTAAACAAGTTCCTGCGCGGCCTGGCTGAAAACGGCAAGATAGATGTTGAGAAAACAACACTGAAAGATGCTACAAGACTTGATAGGTTTGAAAAACCCTTCCTTGTTCTTGCATGCACCAACGATCGCTTATTAAATATGAAACTTGTGCAAAAGGCAAAGAGGATAGGTGCGTTTGCCTATGCTGTAGACAATCCAGAAGTTAGTGACTTTACCTCTTTGGCGATCGCAAACATTCATGACATAGTGTTTATTGGAATTTCTACTAAAGACAAGAGTCCTCTGATGGCTAGAATAATCAGGAAAAGAGCAGAGCGTGCACTCAAGCGATTGATCCAGAAAGAATTGCATATGAAATCGTCAAACATTGAGTAGGACTTAGAGACTTTAGGATGTTACAATGAAATCCGTAATGCGTGCTCCTAGATTTTTTGAACGAGGTGAGGGGATACTCTTTTTACTCTTTATCTATAATCTCGTTGACACTTGATACGAACTGTTAATAGGAAAAGGTCGACCATATAATTTTTGAATCAAACTGAAAGTGTTATAAAACGCGTAATCTATACTAGGATTACGAAGTTGATATTGTAACGTATCCGTTCCGATATCATTGAATCATTTTCAGATTTAGTTAACAGTTCGCATCGAATGTTAATGATGAAGGAGTATCATTTTTTCCTGAAATTATAGATACTGAATCAGTATCAAAAATTGGCAACATGAATCATATTTGTTACGGGATTTACTCCAAGTTTGCGGGGCCAGAAGAAATGTTAGGTATATTTTTAACAAGTATGTTAGAATCGCTCTTTCAAATTTTTAAAAATGTTTGGAAAAATTTGTAAAAAAATTAAGATATTTTTTCAGCCGCTACTTTTGCGGCTGCTTCGGCTGGTTTTACAAAGAGATAATTCATAAGTAAACCAGCAATTAGGCCACCAACGATTGGTCCTACCCAATAAATCCATTGAGCTTCCCAAGAGCCAGAAACAATTGCTGGTCCAAAATTCCTAGCAGGATTCGCTGCCATTCCGGATAATGGAACTCCAATCAGATTCAATAAGAATACCATTCCACCCATTGTAATTCCAGCAATCCCTGCTGGTGCTTTTTTGTGAACGGCAACAAGGAAAGCGCAAGTAACTAAGAAGAATGTAAAGACCATTTCCAACCAAAGTCCTGATATTGGATCGTGGTTGATTAAAGCACTGGGGGCTAGAGTTCCATAGTTTACTGCCTTGCCCAATTCCGGAAGTGCTGCCACGACAAAAAATGCCGCAATAATTCCACCAACTAATTGCGATATAATGTAGCCAATTCCATCTGCAATTCCAATTCTTTTTGTAATCATCAATGGTATGGTGATAGCAGGGGTGATGTGAGCCCCAGAAACATGGGCGAATGCATAAACCATCGTACCAACTGCCGTACCATGAGCAAACGAAATCAATAATATTCCCTCAATTGAAAGGCCGGTTCCAAATGCGGCGGCTGACAAAACTATTGAAAGAGCGCCAAAAAATACTAGACAAAAATCACATATTCCCTCTGCAATCCAATTTCTTGGGTGAATCAATAGTCTAAACCTCTTCAGTATTGTATATAAATAATTTGGTTTCGTTTTTTACGTTTAGTGTTCCACAAATTTGTGCTGCAGAATCTAAAGAAGAACTTAGTAAATTAGAAGGGACGCCATTTATCACCAATAAAGGAAGAAAAGGTGGTAGTTCTTCAGCATCTGCAATAATTAATGCACTATACAAGCTTGTAAGAGCAGAATCATCTTCGTGAATGATCAATACAATTTCTCACAAAAATTTTGGCATAATCAGAACTATCAAAATAGAGATGTCCGTATGATGCAAGTGTATTATATTGAATCATACCATCTTTATGATTTTTAATTCCTTCACCAATATCTAGTTCATATGCAAATTTTGAATCAGAAGAAACAGAATCTAATTCCGAATAGTGAAATTCGTGTCCTCGTAAATCATGTGTTTTATCTGAAATAATATTTTTTAAAACTGTCTTACCTTTTGTATAATTTAATTTCATTTTTTTGGTCATTTTTGTTTCTGCATCAAAGAGACCAATCATTTTAAATTTTTTATTCCCATAATCAATAGATTTTGTAAGATACATCAATCCTCCACATTCTGCATAGATTGGCGTATTTTCTTCAGATGATTTCTTTATAATTTTTCTCATAACATGATTTTTTTCAAGTAAATCACCAAGAATTTCTGGAAAACCACCTCCAATGTAAATTCCATCAGATTTTGGAAGTTTTTTATCATGTATTGGGCTAAAAAATTTTAGATTAGCACCTTCACGTCTTAATGCTTCTAGATTATCACGATAATAGAAATTAAAAGAACTATCAAGTGCTATAGCGATTGTAATTTTTGGTTTTTTTATTATAATTTTAGATTTTGTTGGAAGTAGTGTAGGATTTTCCATAATTTGAATAATTTTTTCAATATCAAGTGAATCTGAAATTATTTTGGAAGTTTTTTCAATTTTTGATTTAAGATTTTTTTCTTTTGCTGGAATCAATCCGAGATGTCTAGATTCAAAATTTAGTTCTGAATTTTTATAAATTACTCCTATAATTGGAAGTTTTATTTTTTCAAGTGCTTGTCTACATAAAATTTCATGTTTCTTACTACCAATTTTATTTAAGATAATTCCTGAAATTCTAGAATTTCTATGAAATTTTTGAAATCCAAGTGCTGTTGCCGCAATTGATCTAGCAGTTTTACTTGCATCTAATATCAAAAGTACAGGAGATTTTGTTAAAGATGCAACATGTTGAGTACTAGCATAATTTGAATCTCCACCAAATCCATCATAGTATCCCATTACTCCTTCAATGACAGAAATATCAGATTTTGAATTAGATACAAAGCTCTCCAAAAGTTGATTTTCTCCCATTAACCAAACATCAAGATTAATTGCTTCATGTTTTGATATGCTTGAAAGATAACTTGGATCAATGTAATCAGGGCCTACTTTGAATGGTTGTACTGAAAAGCCCTTTTTTTGTAAAGCATAGATAATTGCACAGGTTATTGATGTCTTTCCAACTCCGCTAGTAGCTCCTGCTAATGTAATTCTTGGAATTTTCAATTCGTATGATTAGAATTGTTTTTTATTTAAATTGATACATTTGACTTGAACAATACTCAATGTTTTTACTTGGATAATTCATGAATTATCTATGGAGAAAGACGGTTTAACTATTGTATATACTGGAAAAGGTAAGGGAAAAACTACTGCAGCTTTAGGAATTGCATTAAGAGCAACAGGTTATGCAAAAAAAACCTGCATGATACAGTTCATCAAAGGATCATGGCATTATGGCGAGATGTATTCATCTAAGAGATTAGAACCAGAATTTGAGATGGTTGCTATTGGAAAGGGATTTGTTGGAATAATAGATGACAAGAGTCCTAAAGAAGAACATGAAAGAATTGCAAAAGAGGCAATTAAAATTAGTATTGAGAAAATTCAATCAGGAAAGTATGATATTATAATTTTAGATGAGATAAATTATGCCATAAATTTAGGTCTAGTAAAAATTGAAGATGTTCTTAATTTGATTAAATCAAAACCACGAGAACTAGATCTTATACTAACTGGAAATTATGCTAAAGATGAAATCATTGAATTGGCAGACCTAGTCACAGAAATGAAAGAAATAAAACATCCATTTCAACGTGGCATAAAAGCAAAAAAAGGAATTGATTTCTAACTAGCAACATTAAATTATACATAAGAAAAATTTAGAAGAAATGTCTACTGAAATTCAAGAGATGCCAGAACAAGGAGAAATTGTTCTTGCTACAATAACTAAAGTAATGGATCATGGGGCTTATGTCACTTTAGATGAATATAATGGAATTCAGGGATTTTTACATATTTCAGAAATTGCACCGGGTTGGATTAGATCAGTTAGTAAATTTGTAAAAGATGGAGAGAAAAAAGTATTACTAGTAAAAAAAGTAAATTCAGATAGAGGAGACATAGATCTTTCATTAAAACAAGTGTCTAAAGATCAAAAAAAGCAGAAGTTAAAAGAAGTCAAGAAATTTGAAAAAGGAAAAACATTACTAGAAAATGTTAAAGAAAAGGGAAAACTTTCAGATG
>SICY01000003.1 GCA_009697485.1 Nitrosarchaeum sp. | reverse complement strand
GATATCTTTTCTTGTTGCACCTATTGATCTCATTACACCTATTTCTCTAGTTTTTCCATTAACTAACATCATTTGAATTGTAACAATAGCAAATGCTGATGACATCATTCCAAAATATCCAAAGATAAAATTTGCGCGAGTTAATGTAGATCAAAACCAAAACATTGCAATGAGATTTGCAGTGCAATCAATTCCAATGTTTATCATGTTCAAATCAGGACAAATAGTTGATAAGATGATGGGTGCAGTTGGTGCGCCTGGAATTCATATGATTTGCAAAAAATATTCAGACTAGTAAGCGTAAGTAGCATCTTTGCTTCGTTGAATTTCTATAATTTTATTTAGAGTTTCTTGCTCTTCAGAACTAAGCTTGTGCAGAAATTTGGCAACGAGTTTTTTTGCCTCATGTGATGGAGGAAAAGTATAGAATACTTCGTCTTCAAAAATATGTCTACCAATTGTTACACCTGTAACAGAGCATGCGACTTCTTGTCCTGTTTTGGCAGAAGGTACAGTTTTTTTATCAAGTTGAAGCTGATGGACTAGACCAATTTTTCTTCCATCTTTATTCATAAAGGGGACTTTTTGTTTCAGAGTTCCAACATCGACTCTAATTCCAAATACTGCAGGATCGGTATTCCTAAAAACATAGCCTTTGAGGAATGTGAATTTAGAAATTGGTGTTAGTTCGGCAAAGACTGCATCTTCTTCATTGGCAGTGTCATCACTTACCCAATTATTGTAATTATCAATCAGACTGTAAATTATTTTGTCTTCAAAAATCTTGATGTGACTGTCTTCGGATTCTTCTTTTGCATCAGGAAGTATCTTGACATTAAAGGATAATATCACACCTAGATGTCTGTCATTTTCTTTGATTGCTTTTGCCTCCATGATATCTCGACGGTTAACTGGTCCAATGTCTGCCTTTGTTATTGGCACTTGTGAGCGTCGCAGCATCTCAACTATTGCCTCAAGTGAGCCTATAGTATCGCATTTTAAAACAACACCATTTGTTTGTGTATCAATGAATACCGATTTCATTTCTGATTCGATTAGCTTGGTGTATTTTGCTATTTCAGCTGGATTGGATGCAACATAAAGAGTACTGCCAGGTAAGACTCCTTCAAGGTCAGGTGATGCAATTTTGAGTCCTGCAGCTGCATTAACACTTTGTACTGGTTTGAATTTGTCTCTAGGGTCACGCATTTCATCTAGTGGTTTTGGTAAAAGAATTGCTTTTGGTTTTGTTACAATAACTGAATCTCTTTTTGCAACAACTATTGTATCACCTTTTTTGATACTGCCATCAATTAGTATGATATTAGCTGTATGACCTAATCCAACCTCATCATTTACCTCAAGTACTATTCCATGAGATTCTTTTTCTTTTTGATCTAGTCTTTTTTGCAGATATTGCTGTGTCAATCCAACTAGTACTGCAAGCAATTCTGGTATTCCAACTCCAGATCTTGCAGAGATTGGCACAATTGCAATTTCTGATTTAAAGTCTTTAACTCTATAAAATGCTTCGGACTGATATCCCAAAATAGATAAAGTTCCTACCACATCATAGATTTTTTGATCAAGATCAGTTTGAATAAACGCGTCTTGCTCTTTGATTGCCTGTGTGATGAATTTGGTTTCGGATTTTCTCCATCCAGATATCTGATCACATTTGTTTAGTGCAACAACAAATGGAACTTTTCTGCTCTGCAGAATTTTCAAACTCTCATTTGTTTGCGGCTGAAATCCTCGATTAACATCAACTACCAATATAGCAATATCAGCAGCAGATCCACCTCTTGCTCTAAGATTTGTAAAGACCTCGTGTCCTGGTGTGTCAATTACTAGAATTCCAGGAACCTGGTTTTCTGATTCTTGTAGTTTTTTGTATAATTGACCACATGTCTCTTTGATTGTTTCAGTTGGAAGAAAACTTGCACCAATGTGCTGAGTGATGCCTCCGGCCTCCCTGCCTTGAACACCAGTACCTCGAATTTTATCTAAGAGAGATGTCTTACCAGAGTCTACGTGACCTAAAACTACCACAATAGGTTGACGAATTTGCAATCAAATCACTCAAACGCTACCCTCGATTCGTGATCAAAACTTTCCTGTGAATCAGATGCATGAATGATATTGTCACTAAATCCCAATCCAAAGTCTCCTCTTATTGAACCAGGTACTGCCTCAAAGGATTTTGTTGCACCAACCATGATTCGTGTAGTTGCAATTGCATTGTTTCCCTCAATTATTGCTGCAACAACTGGACCTGATGTGATAAATGATGTTAATTCACCAAAGAATGGTTTGTCTTTATGGACTCCATAGAAGTTTTCAGCTTGCTTTTGTGTAAATGTAAACATTTTTAATTTTAAAAGTTTGAATCCCTTTTTCTCAAATCTTGCAATGACTTCACCCGTAAGTTTTCTAGATACTGCATCTGGTTTTACAATGAAAAGAGTATGTTCAGCCAATTTTATTTCTTGTGTTGAATTCCGCCTTTAACGTATTTCTTGGTCCACTTTAGTTTTCTTGGATCACGTTTTAGCTCTAGTGCATTTTTCTTGCATTTTGCAGAACAAAACCATAAAACAGTTCCGTCATTTTTTGCAAGCATTGTACCTGAACCTTTTGCAACAGGTCTTGCACAAAAACTGCAGGGTTTTACTAAGAGACTCATATCTTTTCACCTAATGAATTTTCTTTGCTTCTCTTTCTGTTTCTCGTAGCATTAGAATTTCTCCTATTCTAACGGAGCCTTTTACGTTTCTAGTGAGAATTCTACCTTTGTCTTTACCAGAAAGAACTTTTACTCTAACTTGAATAACTTCGCCAGCAATACCAGTTCTACCAACAATTTGAATAATTTCAGATTGAGTTACGTCGTCAGTTGTAGTGCTCATTTACTGGTCTTACCACCTTTAATTTTAGCAATTGCTGAGACAACTTGATCGACTATGTGTTGTGCATCACCAGCGTCTAAAATTGCTGCAGCGGCAGAAGTAATGTCAATGCCTAAAGATTTTCCTAGTTCTTGCTTGCTTGGAACAAATGCATATGCTGCACCCTGTTCTTCACATAGAATTGGAAGATGAGCGACTACCTCTGGTGGTTCAACATCTTCAGCGATAATGATTAGTTTACTTGTTCCTCGTTCAATTGCCTTTGTAGCTTCGTTGGTTCCTTTCTTTACTTTACCGCTGGTAGATGCGACTCTAACAGCTTCCAAGATTGGATTTACGAGTTCTTCAGGCGTCTCAAATTTTACATAATAAGGTTTACCCATACTATATCACCCTTTAGGGATCATTCTCCATTCCAATCATTCTAGAGATTGGTTTTAAAAGTGTTATCGGAAATGATAGACTTGACTTTTTGGATGTATTTTGACATTAAATCATCTAGCTTTTGCTGACTTTCAGCTTCACCATATATTCTGATGATTGGCTCTGTCCCACTTGGTCTAATCATTACCCAGTTTTTAGAATTGGTTGTAATTTTGATTCCATCAGTTGTATCAGAATTTGGAAATTCTTTCTTTAATGATTGGATTAATTTTTTAGAATCTTCTTGGGAACAAGTGACTTTATCTTTTGTCGTAAAAGAAGGCAAAAGACTAGAGATTTCCTCAGATAATTTTTTTCCAGATGTGGCTAATAATTCTAGCATTAAAGCCAAAGTCATACAACCGTCTCTTACCTGATTATGTTTTCCATACATGAATCCACCATTTTCTTCAAAACCAATTAATGCGTTTGTTGGAACCATCTTGCGGGATACCTCTACACTTCCTACTTTGGTACGTATCACTTGTGAATTAAATTCATTTGCAACTAGTTCTATGTTAGAGCCAGAATTCAAACAAGTAACAACTAGAGAGTTTGGATTTTTTTGTAAAATAAATTTTGTGAGGACTAGTGCAGACTTGTCACCACTAAATATCTCTCCTTTATCATCACAGAAAATACTTCTGTCACCATCGCCGTCAAATGCAATTCCAAGATCTGCATTATTTTGTAAAACTGATTTTGAAAGCTCAGATAGATTTTGTGGGGTTGGTTCTGATCCACGTCCTGGAAATAAGCCATCAATTTTTTCATTAATCAAAAATGTTTTACATCCAATAGATTGACAAAATATAGGTGCAGTTACTGCTTGTGCACCATTTCCTAAATCTAAAACAACTTTGAGATTTTTTGATTTTATTTTCTGTGAATTTACTTGAGAGATTATTCCATCAACATAAACATTGATTGCTCTGTCTTCTTTTCCTGTGATTCCCCACTTTGAGGGATTTTTTATCCAAGTTTTATTCAAAAATATATCTTCAATTACTAATTCATCTTCTCGTGAAATCTCTACACCATCTTTTGCAGCTGGTTTGATTCCATTGTATTGTGATGGATTGTGAGATGCTGTGATCATTATTCCACCAGAGTAGGCAAGTTTTTTTACAGCATACTCGAGACATGGTGTTGGTACTAGTCCTGCATTATTACAATCTAGTCCGGCATAATTTAGTGCAGAGCATACAACTTTAGCAATGATAGTACTTGATTCTCTTCCGTCATATCCAACTAGTATTGGTCCTTTTGTAAAGTATGTTGCAATTGCTAATGTCATATCATGTACAAATTCTAAGGTAAAGTCTTCAGAAAAGACTCCGCGGATTCCATTAGTTCCAAAAAATTTTGCCACAATGTAGTTCAATAATAGATAAATTTGTGTTTAATGGCAAGTCCGATGCGGGAGTCGCCCAGCCTGGTCAAAGGCGTAGGGCTTAGGACCCTATCTCTTAGGAGTTCGTGGGTTCAAATCCCACCTCCCGCATATTGTATTTGTATAGTTAGAGTATGAGGGATTCATCTGGTTTGTTTTCTTTTAGTTTAATGTTCTGAGTTGCTCAGGGTAATTCTTTTTCATATTGTTCTTCAGATTCGTTTTCTTCAGAATGTGGTTTCTTTCCACTAATTACTTCGAGTGCTTCTTTTGCAATTTGTTCTGTGCTTTCTTGTTCCGTTTCATTTTTTTCTATCTCTGAGAGACTGAAATGTACAAACAGTGCCAATCCACCAATAATTACCGCTACACAAATTCCTGCAATTATTGCTATTTTGGCAGATTTTTTCATGATATACTAGTATTATTTTATTTATTAAAAGATTTGAATCTACTACCTACATTTTTTGGAAGGAAAAATCTATGCTGGGCTAATTACTGCTTCTTTCTTGTTTATCATATAAATTCCAAGAATCATAATTCCTGCTGCCATAACTTGGTATTCACTAATATGTTCTCCAAGAAATGTGGAGGCTGCAACAAGACCAAATACTGATGACATTGAAAATATAGTGATTGTTCTAACAGTATTGATTCTCTTTAGGCTTTGCAAGAAAAAGTAAAGCGATGCTGCAAATCCAATCACTCCTAATACAAGAATCGGAATTATTTGTGGCGCATCAATGTTGATTTTAACATCAAACACAAACACTGCAATTACAAACAACAAAACTCCACCGATTGCAGATTTCATCTGTACAATCTTTGCAACATCCAGTTTTTGTGCAAGGTATCTGCTCAAATTATTATCAAATGCCCAAAACAACATGGCCAAGATAAGTAACATATCCTTATAGTGTATTTGCTGTAAGGTAAAATCTGCAAAATTAAGATCTGTAGTGACAATTACCATACCAGTTAGTACCAAAAATATTGCAATCCATCCTACAAGTTTTAACTTTTCTTTGAAAAATATCACTGCAAGCAAAACAGAAAAGAACACCTCACCATTTGCAATCAATGCTGCGTCTGATGCACTTGCATGTGTCAACCCTACAAAGTACAAGCTTGGTGCAATTGCAGCACCGCAAATCGCAATGGATAGAATCAACAAAATGTCTTTTCTTGCAAGTTTTTGCTTTTTCTTTTGTGCAAAAGGACTCAGAGTAATGGCAGATATGATATAAACCAAAGATGCAAGCAAAATAGGATCAACTGAAGATACAAGAGGCTTTGCCAATACGGATACTGAACCAAACATGATAGCAGCCAAAACTGCAAACAGGTAACCGAGTCGTTGATTACCATATTTTTGGGTTAAATCCATGCCTTTGGAATTAATGACGTGTTTATTTTAAATCGTGTTTTTAGAATGCCTTGCCTACATTCTTGGAAGAAAGCAGTGCAAAATTCCTGCCTGACTATATTCTACACATATTGCAGATTTCTGTGAATGATTAATAATGAGAAAATAGTGATCAAGAAAAGTTATGAAAAAGACAGTAATTGGAATTACAGTAGTTGGAAAAGACAGAGAAGGAATAGTTGCAGCATTTACTAATTTTGTATTTGAAAACGGTGGTAACATCGAAAAAGTAAATCAAAATGTCATCAAAGGTCATTTTGGTATGTATCTTGAAGCATCTTTTACCAAATCAGTAGATGTAAAAAAGTTTGATTCTGGAATTCAAGTCTTGTCAAAAAAAGAAAAGATGGATGTAAACACTCATCATGAAACAAATTCAGAAAAAAAGATTGCAATACTAGTTACAAAAGAACCACGCTGTCTGGAAACAATACTAAATGCTGGAAAAAAGAAATCACTGAAAGGAAATATTTCTGTAATTATAGGAACTGAGAAAACATTAGAGCCAATGGCAACGAAAGCAAAAATTCCATTTATTGTAATTGGTGATGCAAATCAAGAAAAAGCTGAAGAAAAAATAATGGAAGTTTGTAAAAAGCGTGAAATTGATTTGATCGTACTTGCAAGATACATGAAAATTCTTAGCCCAAACTTTGTTTGGAGATATCCAAATAGAATAATCAATATTCATCCATCACTATTACCTGCATTTCCAGGTGCTTTAGCATATGCACAAGCTTATGAAAGAGGAACAAAAATAGTTGGTGTAACATCTCATTACGTAACAGAAAATTTGGATCAGGGACCAATAATATTTCAGGATTCTTTTGAAGTTGATCCAAATGATACATTAGAGGAAATTAAAACCAAAGGTCAAAAACTAGAAGCAGACACATTGCTAAAAGCAACAAAGATGCATCTAGAAAACAAGCTTGAAGTTAGATGGAGAAAGGTTCACATCAAGTCCAAGTGAATCAGATGACAGAAATTAAATCCCAGTTTGATCCTAATCTAAGAAAAATTATTAAAGGAAAAAAACAAGTTGCAGTGATTCCTGTAGGCTCAATAGAACAGCACGGTCCACACTTGCCAATCTCAACTGATTCTGATATTGTTACAGAGATAGCAAGACAATTATCAGAAAAGAAAAATTTTCTACTCTTACCTACAATAACATATGGAGTATCATTTGAGCATGCACCATTTTTTAACCTGAGTATCAAAGAATTGACTCTGAATAATATCATTACTGATTTGTGTACGTCACTTTTTGCAAATAATATCAAAACAGTTTTTATCATTAATGGACACTATGGAAATCTAAAGCCATTACAAAATATTGATGTAAAATTACGAAAACTATCAAAAAACAAGCTCAGAGTCTTTTCACTTTCATACTGGCATTTTATGAATAGAGATTTTGATCATGCAGGATTTGTAGAGACTTCGCTAATGCTTGCAATATCAAAAAATGTCAAAATGAAATTGGCAAAAAAAGGACTAGTAACTAATGGAATGAATAAGCAACAAATCAAAAAATTAGGACAGTTGGCATCAAAATCATTTCCCAAAGTAACTAAAAATGGAATTTGGGGTGATCCAAGAAAAGCCACCAAAAGAGATGGAAAAATAATTTTAGATGAAATAATGAGAAATCTCACAAAAAAGTGTCAAACTTGCCTCACTGAGCATAGTTCAAAGTTACACCAATGAAATTTTAATATAATCCCTCAATATCAAAGTCAATAAGTGAAATAATGTCCGTTGATATGGCAGTAAAAGTACTTGATGAGAGTATCAATCAAATCGTATTGATAAAGCTCAAAGGCGGCAAAACAATCAGAGGTAGTTTACTCGGTTTTGACCAGCACATGAACCTGCTACTTGACTCATCAGAGGAAATTCCTCTTGATGGCAATTCAAAAAGCCTAGGAACAATCGTCGTCAGGGGAGACAATGTTGTTATGATATCTCCTCCACCTGCAGCAAATTAGGTGATTTGGGATGACGAGAGGCACAACTTCAATGGGTGGCTTTACAAAGAAAAAAGTACACATCAGATGTAGAAGATGCGGCAATAACGCATTTCATAGACGTCACCACCAATGTGCAAGTTGCGGTTTTCCAGAGGCTAAACGCAGAAAGTATTCCTGGATTAAATGGTATACATAGATGCAAGAGATTGTAATTATTCTTAGTTCATTAGCAGGTGTTGCTACGGCAGCTGCCGCAAGAAAAATGCCCAGAAATAAAACACAATTACTTAGTCTTGGTGCTAGCTCACATATCAAAAGTAAAATTAATTCTCTAAAAATTGAAAAAGATATTCTTACAAAAACAATTGCCAGATTATATCAAACAGATTCTGATTTCCCAAAGATTCAACGTGATAAATTATTGTTAAAATATCAACATCAGCTAGGAGTTGTGTTAGCAAGATTAGAAAAACTTGAAGAAGCAAGTCATCATCCAGACTTGGGTCCAATTGGAGACGGATTGATCACATTAATGGATCAAAAACTATCAAGACTAGATGATAGATTGTATGAATTATCATCAAAGATTGCAAACGTACCAGTTCCAGAAATAAAAGAAGAGAAACCCGAAGCAAAACCAAGTAGAAAAATATTTAATTTTGAAAAACCAAAAGAGACAAAATTAGATCCCATAGTAATCCCACAAGCAAGTTCAAGACAATCATTTGAATTAACTACACTAACAAGATTTTCAGACAAAGAACCCAAGTTCCAAGTATTTGGAAAACCAATTGAGCCAAAAGTGGAAATAATAAGAGAAATGATCCAACCAAAAGAAGAAATTATAATATCTCAACCAAAAGTTGAAGACAAAATCGAAATCATACAATCAGTTATTGCAAAACCAGAAATCAAATTCGAAACAAAGCCAGACATCAATGAAGAAGTTGCAAAGATTACTGAGCACAAAGCTCTTCCAGAACCAAAGAAATCAATACTAGACGATGACTTTGATGAAGACACAGATGACCTAGACAAAATCAAAGGAGAGATCATGAAGGTTCTCTCTAAAATTGAGCAAGCAGAGGTAGAGTGATTGTCTTACGATGATGCCATAGAGGCATTGTCAACTGATGCATTAAAATTTGTAAAAGATGGTTTTGTAGTTGGATTAGGTAGTGGCAGAGCAGCTACTGTTCTTGTAAAATCTCTGTCAACATTTATCAAAATAAAAAAATACAACATCAAAGGAGTGCCGACTTCATTGCAGATAAAATTGATTGCACAAAAAGGAGGTATTCCACTAGTAGAAGCTGATCATGTTGATCACATAGATGTTGTCTTTGATGGTGCTGATCAAATTGATTCTCAAAGATTTGTAATTAAAGGAGGAGGCGGAGCTTTGCTGCGAGAAAATATTTTGTTTAGTTTGGCTAAAAAAGTAGTAGTCATGGCAGACAAAACAAAATTTGTTAAAAACTTTACAAGATCAGTTCCAGTAGAAGTTCATCCACTTGCAAGAAATTCAGTAACAAATGCAATCAAAAAATTAGGAGGAAAAATAGAACTGCGCTCACTTGATAGAGGATATCCATTTTTTACAGAAAATGGAAATATTATTTTGGATTGTAATTTCGGAGTAATCAAAAATCCAAAAGAACTATCCCAAAAAATCAAACAAATCACAGGAGTGATGGAATCAGGGATATTTATCAGAAAACCAGACGTAATTTACAGAGCCAAGACAAATGGTAAATTTGATATAATTTAGAAAATTATTTTATTTCCCACCTGAAATAATTATGTCGAGACTTTTATAGGATTATTTTTAATCTAAATAACGAATTCTTTTTATATTATACTGCAGTATACCGTGGAACAAAGTACGATCAAACTTTCTAAAAAGATCAAAAATGATCTCAGAAAACAAATGAATCATCCTAGAGAAACCTATGAAACAGTAATTACCAGACTCTTAAAAAATACTCAAGAAGACGATACACTAAGTAAGGCTACCATCAAGAATATTGAAGACGGTGTTGCTGATATCAAGGCAGGATGTGTGTATACATCAGAACAAGTGAAAAAGAAGTTAGGACTAAAATAGTAATATGACTTGGGAAGTCATTTGGTCTGAGAAATCTGTCAAACAATTAGAAAAAATGGATACCAAAAATGCACAAAAAATTTATGACTCAGTACTAGATTGCGTAGAAACCCCATTTCAAATTGTGACAAGACTAACAAATTCACCATTTTACAAACTGCTAGTGGGAAATTACAGAGTAATTTTGGATTTGCAGCAAAATAAAATGATAATATTCTAGTTGATATTTGTTTTACAGATAGGAAGTGCTTGTAAAGTCCATAAAGAACAGATCATAAAGTTTGAAATCTATTCATCATCTGAGATTAGCCATGACAGTCCTCTTACTTCTTCCCAGACAGGTTTTAGCTCATTGTTTTCTAACATATCATAGTATAACAAAAATTAGTTTAAAAGTTCCATGAACCATTTGTTCAGATCAATGATCCATATACCAAATTAATGAAAAAAAGGCTTGGGCCAAACTACCCAAGCCCTGGACGATGGTTAATCCAGCAGGCGAATGACTCCATTAGCATGTGAAACCCATAATGATTTGAGAAATTTTCCTTAAAAGACTCGTGTAGAAATTATCAGTATGATCTAAATACTATTTTAGTAAATTAAGCATGATTGGAACTCTCACCAAACAACTAACCGTTGTTGGTCTTAAGATCCGATCTAAATATTTTTCATTTAACTATTAAGAATATGGACGCTCAATTAATTTGCCGTGTCCTAGTTTACCAACAACTACAAAATCTTCAGCCACTAGATGACCTCGAACAATTGTTTTAACAGGCCAGCCCTTTAGTGACATTCCTTCATATACGATATAGTCAGAAAATCCGCCAAACAGTTCTGAGGATACTTTGTTTTCTTTTTTCAAGTTTATCATGGTGATATCAGCATCTGCATCTTTTGCCAGTGTACCTTTTTTTGGATGCATTCCAAATATTTGAGCAGCATTAGTGCTTGTAAATCGTACAAATTGTTCAAGTGAGATTTTATTTTTGTTTACTCCCTCGCTTAACAAAATTGGTATCACGGTACCAATTCCAGGAAATCCCGCTAGTGCTCCCCAAACATCAGTGCCGCCAAGTTTTAGTTTTAGCTGATTTGCAACGTGGTCTGTCCCTATTGTATCAATGAGATTGTGTGATAATGCATCCCATACTGCAGCATTATCTTGTGCAGTTCTAATTGGAGGCATGACTTTGGCAAGATATCCTTTCTGATTTTCATATGATAGTGTAAGATAGTGAGGACATGTTTCAACAAAAATTTTAGTTCCTAGTTTTCGCTCTTCTACAATTTGCTGTAATGCTTTTTGAGAACCAATATGAACAAAGTAAATTGTACAGTTATGGGCTCTTCCAAATTTGCAAACTGTCTTGATTGCTTTTGCTTCAAATTCAGGAGACCTGCTTTCAGACCACGCAGGAAGACCATCACGTTTTTTCTCTTTAGCAGTCTTTATTCCACACGCACAAGACTCGTAGTCTTCTGCGTGAACTAGTACAGGACATCCAAGTGATGCTGCAGTCTTTACAATTTCTTCTACTAGTTTATCATTTACATCTACTATTTCTTCAGATAATTTTGAAGAGTATGGAGACATGTCCATGTACACATGACCTACATCACCACCAAGATTCATGTAAATTTTAAACGAAGTAATTCCTTTTTTAATACAGTAAGGCATTTCACTGATTTGTTTAGGAGTGAAGATAGATGCATGGATTGTATAATCGATATAATGACTTTTTGACGCAGCGTCTAGTTGATCTGGCAGTGAATTTTTAAATGAATTTTTCAATCGCAGCATTCTCATCATGGTTGTTATTCCACCAATAGCTGCTGCATGCGACTCAGTTTTTGCAGCTTTATCAATTGGAGAATAAACTCCATAGTGAACGTGAGTGTCTATTGGTCCAGGTATTGAGATTAGACCATTTCCATTTATTTTGTTATCACATGCAGGAATATCATTTGTAAAACCGATGATTTTTCCCTCATCAATTATGATGTTTTTGTCAAGCATTCCTTGAGGTAAAATTATGTGCGAATTTGTGATCACGGTGTCATACGTCATCAGAAGTTTTTCATGTCTTGCAGTCTATTATGCGTTGAGTATGGTATAAGAAAATTATGCCAAAAAAACTCTCAGTAGACTTATCTAGTTTAAAAATTGTAATCTTTTTGTGAAAGTTTTACTTTTAGTATGTATGGTTATTTTTATTGGAATTATTCCATATACGTTTGCAGAGCACATCAATAGTGTTGATCAGATATTACTACCTAAGATTCTTGATGAAAATTATGTAGTAGAACAATTTGTAGCAGAGGGTATTCCAAATAGCCCAACTACAATGACCTTTCTTGGAGATGACATTTTGGTATTGCAAAGATATGACGGAATAGTTAGACTGGTAAGAGACGGAGTTTTGCAGCCAGAGCCTGTGTTGGATGTGTCTGTTGCAAAAGATGGAGAGAGAGGAATGCTTGGAATTACATCTGATGGCACCAAAGTGTATGTCTATTTTACAGCAGCCGATTTTGATGCAGGAAAGGCAATTGAAAATAGAATTTATCGATATGATTGGGATGGTAAAAAATTAGTAAATCCAATATTGCTCAAGACATTACCAAGTGATAATTTTTATCACAATGGAGGTGCAATGACTAACTTTGGTGGACAAACATATGCAGTTATTGGAGATAATGGAAATTACGGTAGATTACAGAATAAAGACGAGGGTTGGAAAAATGATACTAGTGTGATTCTCAGAATAGACCCACCAGGAAAATATTATGCGATGGGAATTCGAAATAGCTTTGGATTAACAGCAGACCCAATAACTGGAAACCTATGGGATACTGAAAATGGAGATGATTCATTTGATGAGATTAATCTAGTGCCAGAAAATTTTAACAGTGGTTGGATGAAGATAATGGGCATTGCAGAAAATCAAACTATAATTGATTCATTGCCAAAATACGGAGATTTTGTGTATAGTAATCCAGAATTTGCATGGGAAAAAACAGTTTGCGCTACTGGAATTGCATTTAGTACTTCAGAAATATTTGCACAAACAGATAGAGTCTTTGTTGGAGATTGTAATAATGGAAATCTCTATCGTTTTAATCTAAATGAGCAAAGAACTGGATTTGTTTTTAATTCACCTGAGCTTCAAGATAATACATTAAACATTGACGAGTCAAATGAAGAAATTTTGTTTGGAACTGGCTTTGGTGCAATTACAGATGTTGAAGAAGGACCAGATGGATTTTTGTATATTGTGTCACTATCTAATGGAAAAATATATCGAATACTTCCAAAGGAATTTGTGCATATGCCTGAATCAAAAGGGGATTATCCACTTGGTGAATTTAGTGAGATCATTGCTTATCTAGGAATAATTCTTGTTATCTCTGGAGTTGCAATTTACTTTATCAGAAAGAGTCGTCGAGTCAAATTAAAAACTAAAGATTTTGCATAGAAATATTTTGTAACTAGTCTTGGAGTTGTAATTATTGGTGGGCAAATCATAGATTTGCATTAGAAAATGAATAAAAACACATCTCTGAGATGTAATGGCAGGGCCGGTGGTTTAGTGGTATAATGCCTCGTTCGCAACGAGGATGTCGGGGGTTCAATTCCCCCCCGGTCCATTAATGATTTTCCCAGAAACTATTATACATAAACAGAGATTACAAATTTTCATGAAGGTTTTTGATGGAAAAAAAGCTGCACAAGATTACATGTCAAAACACACTCTTGCGTTTTCTACTCCAGAATTGACTCTGATGAGATTTGCGTTTTGGTTAGGAGATACGGTTCCAGATCCTCAAAATAAAGACAATACACTTCCAAGAATGCTGACATTTATGGTAGAACAAGACTTTGCACCAATTTTAATTGATGATGACAAATACGAGCCATCTGGTGCCGTCAAAAGCTCAAATGTTTACGGAAATGCATTTTCAGAAGTTAGTTCTGATGGAAAGTTTTGTTCTGAATGTGGTACAACTTTATCAAAGACAGCAAAATTTTGTCCTGAATGCGGTACAACACAGGATTAAAATTTTATGCTTTAGTACCACATTTTGTGCAAAATTTTGCGTTTGGTCTTAGTGATGCACCACATGATGGACATCCACCAGATGCAGCTGTTCTTCTTGGCATTAATGCTGGATCAGGTGAGGGCAAAGTCCCAACATCGCCAAATGCTTGTTGTGCAGATACAATACCTGGAGGACCACCAACGGGATTTTGTGCAGTACCAGATCTTGGCATTCCACTCATCATTCCAGGTTGTCCCATTCCCGGCATTAATCCCGGAGATTGAGTATTGCCTGAACCTGAACCGCGAGATTTTTTCAGCTCAAAGATAACTTTGATTGCTAAAAATTCCAATGCAGAGTAAGCTACAACATAATCGCCTAGTTTTTGAAAGAATTCTTTGTCACTTAGTAGACCTTTTTTGTACATGTTATTGGTATCAAGAAATGATTCATAGTATCCTTGAGAATCATCAAACAAACTTTGCAGTTTGTCAAATAGCATGTTTAGTGTATCTACTTCACCAAATGACATACCCATGCTTTACTTTTGGAATATTAATTACTTTAGGATCATTTTGGTGACAATACTTTGCATTTATCGATTTATCATGCACGATTTCTCTTAGGTAAAACTAATTCTCGATACAAAGAATTTAGAAAATAAAATAGAAAAATGTGATAATGGTTTATGCTTGTAATGCTCTATCAATCATATTTTTGTATGATTCTTTTGATGCTGCACCAACTTGCTGACTAACTATTTCGCCTTTGTTAAGGATTATCAAGGTTGGAATGCTAAAGACATTGTATTTTGCTGCCAAGTCATTGGCCTCATCTACATTGACTTTGACAAATTTTACTTTGCCTTGATAGTCATTTGCCAGTTCTTCTACTACTGGGCTTACCATTCTACATGGACCACACCACTGGGCCCAAAAGTCAACAAACACTGGCATATCAGAGTGAATTACATTGATTTCCCAAGACTTTGCATCTGAAATTTCTGTTATTCCCATAATAACTATAATTTATGGAACGTACCTAAAAATGTTCACCAGAATTAACACCATATTTTTGTTGGAAAAGAAAAATCAAAAAAACAGATTTAGTGATATATACTTAAATGTCGTTTCAATAAAATGGAGATATGAGTAGTGAACTTAGACTTAAAAAATTAAGAGGATCTGGCGGCTATGTAATGGCAACTGTAACTGATCAACAACAAATGAAAGGAAACCTAGGAGGCCCAGATCTATTTTTGGCACCAATGGGTAGATTGGATAGTCAGAAAATTACTAAACATTTTTGCAATACATGTGAAAAAGAATTTGAGGGTCCTCCAAAAATCAAATATGAAAATCCAAATGAAGAAGTTGCAGAAAATTTAATTCTTGCAGAAAAAGGCCAATACATTTGTAATTCATGTAATGCAGTAATAGCAGAGTATAGAGAATTTAGAAAACCAAATGAAACAGTTGAAGTTGGAAGTGCAAAACCATTAGAGACAAGTCAAACTACACAAATCTCACAGCCTGAACCTGTACAAGTAAAACCAGAAATTACATCCGCTACACAGCCAGGTCCAGCTACAACAGTTAGCTCAATTGAAGGATTAGCAGTGTATGATGAAAATGCAAAAATAGTTGGAAAGGCAAAACAAGTTGGAATCGATTCGAATCAATCAGTAGTGTTGTTAGTTATAAAAAATGATGGAACCGAGGGCAGCATCCCATGGAATAGCATAAGAAAAGTAGGAGAAGTGATTCTTTTAGGAAGCCCAGCAGTTGCAGCTCAACTAGGAAAGTGCGCAAATTGTGGATTTTCAAATAAAGAAGGCTCCAAGTTCTGTGAAGAATGCGGCAGTAAGCTACAATAAGTGCAGATAAATTTAATCAATCAAACTATAGGCGATTAATGAAGTTGAACAAAAAAATCATGTCAAAAGGAATACTCAAAGACATTCTAATTGTAGCCATAGGAGTAGTTGTGATTTGGGTAGGTCTACAAGTTGCATTTGGGACGCAAAATCCATTTTATGTAGTAGCCAGTGGAAGCATGATTCCAGTTTTACAAGTATATGACGTATTAATTGTTCAAGGACATGAACCATTTGAAGACATTAAAGTTGGAGATATCATTGTCTTTAATCGTCCGTCAGGACATGATAGAGTAATTGTACATAGAGTTGCAGCAATTATTGATGATGAACCTAAAACAATCAGAACGAAGGGAGATACAAATCCAGCATCAATTCCAGGAACTGATTATCCAATTACCAAAGAAGAGTATATCGGTAAAGTTGCCTATACAATTCCACAAGTAGGCTATATCACGCAACTATTGAAACCTCCGATGAATTATATCATAATTGTAATTGTCATAGGAGTCATGGTTGTAAAGCAAATGTCTAAAAAGAAAAATGAAAAAGAATCGAGTTTGCAGAATTCATTTAATCAAAATGATTCCCAAATAGAATCATCTGTAAACATTCCAGAATTAGATAAACTAGAAAAAGATAATGTGTATTCTAAACACGAAGAAAGTAAACTCCCTGAAGAAGAATCAAAAGATCAAAAATAATTTTCTAAAATTACAAACAGATTACTGTTTATTACAAAACTGAATCTTTGGTCTTAAAAACGCGATTGAAATAGTCAGATGGTTCATTTGGTTTTTCAATGTCGCTTGTAACTCCTGCAAGGTTTTTTGCAAGATTCTTTTTGTATCCAATTTGCATCTGTCTCTGGATTTGTATTCTCTGTGCTTGTGGGGAACCAGCTCCATGCATTGATTCAGTAAGATACCCAACTGCGTTTCTTCCCATTGTCATGTTTTCAATTAGTCGAAGTACTCTCATTCTGTTTTCAACATCAACGCCCTTTCTACCTTTAAGATATTTTTTAAGTAATGGTCCTGCTACTGGATGTCTGAAATCTTTCTCAGATGGTAAAGTTACTACCAATCCACCTGCAATGTCTTGTGCCAATCTACTAATTTCATATGGGAATCTAGTTACATTGTGTTTGCAAACTTGGGCAAGCATGTCATCATTAAGATATACACCTGATTTCATCTTGTGTGCTAGATATGATGATGCAATTCCTGCAGCAAAAATTGTCTCATTAAGATGTGTCATCTCAACAAGTTTGTCTTTAATGTGAGATACATTTGGTATTCCATTATAGTCAGCTATTGTGGCTGCTGCACCAATTAAGACATCGCCTAGTCCAGTCTTGCAGACATAGCTACGTCTATGATAACAAGTAAAGCGCTCAATTAGCATTGATGCAAATTCATATTCGCCATGCATGAACACTTTATCCCATGGAATGAATACTCTATCTAAAATCATCAGAGCTTCTTGTCCTCCATACTTTGCATTACCATCATCAATTGTTCCTTCCTCCATGCTTCGAGTGTCACATGATTGTCTTCCATAGATGTAAGTCACACCTTTAGCATCTGCAGGAATTGCACCAACAACAGCCCAGTCTTTGTCATTTTCTGTTAATCGTACTGTAGGCATTAGAATAATCCAATGTGAGTTGATACAGCCAGTCTGATGTGCTTTAGCTCCTGAAACGTAGATTCCTTTATCGTCTTTGGCAACTATTCTAGTAAACAAATCAGGATCATCTTGCTCTGCTGGTCCCTTACTTCTATCTCCCTTTGGATCAGTCATGGCACCGCCAATGACAAGATTTTCTTTTTGAACCATCTTTACAAATTCTAAAAATCGTTTATGATAATTGGTTTTGTGTTTCTCATCAATTTCAAATGTAATGGAATGCAAAGAATTTAGCGCATCCATTCCAACACATCTCTGGAAACATGTTCCAGTGTTTTGTCCTAGTTTTCTCTGCATTTTATTTTGTAAAACCAAATCCTGTGCACTTTCTGCAATATGTAAAAATCTGTTAACTCTTAATCCAGTAATTGATGAATTTGCAGAAGCAAGTTCCTCTTCTCGTACAGCCAAGTCATATGTCTCGGCTACTGCATTAATTGATGGTCTAATCATTGGGTGATCTACTGGTTCTTTTACTAGTTCTCCAAAAAGGTAAATTTTGAGATCTCTTCCCCTCAGGCTTTGAATATAATCTTCGCCTGTTCTTATGGTCTTAAACTTCTCAACGTTTGCCACACTGAGATTTATTTTAGGTTGTATAAATATTCTAAAACAGTATAAATGAAACTTTACGAGTAAACTACGATCAGAGTCCTATTCTTACATCAAGAATCTTACAGCCCTTGCCTTTCTCCATTACCAATACAGGGTTCATGTCAAGTTCCTTGATTTCTGTAAAGTCAGTAACTAGTTGGGATAATCTCTGAATGCATTCAGATAATTTTGAGACATCAGATGGCTTTTCACCTCGTACTCCTTGCAGTATTTTTTGTGTTTTGATAGATGCAATCATGTCATCTGCTTCTTTGTCAGTGACTGGTGCAAGTTTGAATGTGACATCTTTGAGAACCTCAACATAGATTCCGCCCATTCCAAGCATGATGACAGGACCAAATCCAGGCTCTAATTTGGAACCTATAATCAACTCTTTACCGCCTTTAATCATTTCAACAATTAAAACTCCCTTTATCTCGGCATTTTTGTTGTATTTTTTGGCATTTGCAATTATTATTTTAAATGCCTCTTTGATTTCAGAGTCATTGGTTAAATTTACTTTGACACCGCCAGCATCTGACTTGTGAATAATTTGCGGTGATGCAATCTTCATCACTACAGGATAACCAATTTGCTTTGCAATCTTTATAGCGTCTGCTTCTGTTTTTGCAAGTGCACTTTTTGGCAATGGTAATCCATATGCTTTGAGAACTTCTTGTCCTTCTTCTTCCAAAAGATTTGGTCGTTTTTCTTTTTTAACTTTATCAAAGATTTTCTTGGCTGCTAGTTTGTCAACTTTGAATTTGGGAATTTTTCCTTCCGGTGTTTTGATCCAATTTGAAAATTTAAGCATTGCAGCAAGTGCTCTAATTGATCCTTCTGCATATGTATAATATGGAACATCACCTGCAGCTAGAATTTCTCTATTTGTGATTCCCTCATCTAATCCCATCAAGCTTGCAAGCATTGTCTTTTTGTATTTTTTTGACATTACAACAATTACTTCGGCTAATTTATCATAGTTCAAAGTTCCAGATGGAGTACACATTGAGATTACAGAGCCTACATTAGGATGTGCCAAGACACGATCCAAAACATTATTGAATCTATTAAAATCAGCATCACCTACTATATCTACAGGATTACGTGAGCTGCCCCAAGGAGGAATTACTGCATCAATTTGTTTACGAATGGTATCTATGTTTGCCATTTTAATTCCAAGCTTAGAGCATGCATCAGTGGATATTATTGCAGGTCCGCCAGCATTAGACACAATGACAAGATCTCCACTTGACGGAAGAGGTTGTTTTGAAAATGCAACTGCGTAATCAAAGAGTTCTTCCATTGTATCAACACGAATTGCACCTGATTGTTTTAGCAAAGCATCATAGATTTCATCAGAGCCCATCAAGGCGCCAGTATGAGACATTGCAGCTTTTGCACCTTCAGGACTACGGCCAGACTTTAAAACTATAACTGGTTTTTTGAGTTTTTTAGTAATATTTTTACAAACTTTGAGAAATTCCTGACCATCACCCATGTCCTCAAGATACATTACGATTACTTTGGTTTGATTGTGATTTGCTAGCATTTTTAGAATATCGACTTCACTCATTGCAGCTTTGTTTCCCATACTAATTACTGCAGAAAATCCAATTCCTTGTGCGCTAGCGTCTTCAACTAGCGCTGCACATATTGCACCGCTTTGAGATACTAGTGCGATTTTACCAGACTTTGGTGTAACTTTAAGAAATGTAGAATTCATCATTGTCTTTGGATCAAGATTCATTACTCCAAGACAATTGGGGCCAATGATTTGTATTTTGTATTTTTTAGCAATGTCTTTTAGTTTCTGTTCTCTTTTTGCTCCTTCTTCATCTACTTCTTTGAATCCAGCAGTAATAATGATGACTCCTTTGACTTTTTTCTTACCACATTCCTCTAAAACATCTGCAACCAAAAGATTGTTAATTACAATTACTGCAAGATCAACAGGCTTTGGAATATCCAAGACACTCTTGTAAGCTGTTTTGTAAAATACAGTGGGTCTTGTAGGACTAACAGGAAAAACTGTACCTGTGAAACCATTCATAATATTTGATGTAATGGTTGCTCCGACGCTACCTCGTTTGTCAGATGCACCGATAATTGCTATAGATTTTGGTGAGAGAAAAACAGATTCGACCACGTAATTGTGACTAAGAATTTTGTATAATAAAGTTATTCATG
>SICY01000028.1 GCA_009697485.1 Nitrosarchaeum sp. | reverse complement strand
ATTATAGCACTGATGACATTGATAATTACCAAACTCCACTATTGTGATTTGGACAGATGGATTCCCTAATATTGATGAGCCCATTGTAGTAGAAATCATTCCATGAGTTCTTGCATCAAAATTCTGTTTCAACAGAAGATGAAGAATAGACTACAATTACACTTATGATGACTATGGATATGATAATGCCAATTAAAATTCCTTTTTTATTCACAAGTCAAATCTTAAAAAATTGTTTAAAAACTTATTCCAAATTATGAGATGATTTTCTCTTAAAGAGATTTACAAATTTGGAAATAGCAGTATCAATTGGGCAGATCTCACATAATACATTAGAAGAATGTTTGATTAGGTGTTTCTCAAATGTTTTTCTAGAATCAAATATCAGATCACATCTTGTGCAGTAAACCTTTGAAATATTATTTTTAGGTAATTTTACCACTAGTGTTTTTTATAGTTAGAACTTATAAAGATCTTGTTGAAAATCATATCTTAAAAAAGTTCATACATGATTCTAAATTATTAGTTTTGACTAGATGTACAACATTTTAGAAATTAGAACAGACACATGTCATAGGGGGTAGGCAAATCATAGATAGTGTATCTTCATATGGTTTTGTAGTTCTATTTCATAGCTAGTGACAAATCCACAGTGAGTACATGAAAACAACTCAGATTGTGGAGAAGGAGCTCGTTCGATGGTTTTTCCTGAAATGGATTTAATCGATATTATATCATTACTAGAAATTACAGCAAAATTTCGTTCCTCACCAATTGACTCTAGGAATTCTTTGATTGCAGTTATTACCACGTTTTTGTCAATTTTTTCATCATTTAATGAAGACAACATAAACTCATGAATCTTCAAAGTAGGTATTGCAGCAACTTGATCTGATACATAAACAACTAATTCACTCTTTATAGATGCCACATCTCTACAATCAATTGTAAGCATAAAGTTTGGTGAAAGAATCAATATTTTAGTTTAACAAATATTTGAAAATGATTATTATGGTTTGAAATAATCATTTTTCATAGATGAGAGATTCAGAGACATTCGGAGTGGAAAAAGGATACGGTGAAGAGGTAGTTACATGGCTAAATGAACAATCCAAAGATCAGGGATCTAAATTTGAGGCAAGATTGTATGGGTATACAGTGACTACAAAAAATTTTGGAGACTTTGAAATGTTTTCATGGATTGGAGATGTACAGATTGCAAGAAAAATGATCAATAAAGCAAGTAAAAGATTCAAGATTAAAGTAATAGAAGGAGGATACAAACCAAAAGAAAAGTTATTCCGAATGAAAAAATTTGATTATGCAAAGGTTAGAAAAGATGAAAAAACAATAGGGCAGTTAGAATTTGAGGCATCAAGATTTGGTAATGGGCAATGGGAGATAAAAAATGAAGAGCGACATTAAAAAATATCGAATTAGGAGAAAAGAAGGATGACAAAAATTGGAATTATCGGGACAGGAATGCTTGGAAATGCAGTGGGTTTGCATTTATTGAAATCAGGTTTTGATTTAACAGTATACAACAGAACACGAGAAAAAACAAATGAATTAAAAAATAACGGCGCAAAAATTGCATATTCTCCAAAAAGTGTAGCTGAAAATTCAGAATTGATAATCATAGTTGTAAAAGATGCAGATGTCGTAAAAGAAGTATCATTTGGGAAAAATGGGATCATTGAAGGAAAGCATGAAGGACTAACAGTTGCAGATATGAGCACCATAAATCCAGTAGAGTCAAAAAAGATTTCAAAAAAATTTCTAGATCACAAAATAATTAAATTAGATACGCCAGTTATGGGGGGACCAAATGTGGCAATTACTGGAGAGTTGGTATTGATGGCATCAGGGGATGAAAAGACATTTGATAGATTCAAAAATGTTTTTGAAAAAATAGCAAACAAGATATTTTTTTTGGGAGAAAATGGAACAGCTCATCTAGTCAAACTTGCAATGAATCTTCAAATAACAATGCTTGCGCTTGCTCTTTCTGAGGGAATCACACTAGTAAGAAGTGCAAATGTAGACCCAAAAATATTTCTAGATATTTTGAATTCAACTTATTTTAAAACTGGAATGAGTGAAAATAAAGCATACAAGATGATACAAGATGAATTTGATGCAACGTTTACCCTTGCAAATTTGAAAAAAGATATCAGCACCATTACAGATACTGCAAAATCATTTGGGATCAAACTACCAATGACCGAAAAAGCTGAAGAAATATACAAAGAGGCAGTGAAAAAAGGATTTGGAGATATAGATTATACAGGGATTTTAGCATATATCAAAAAAAACAATTCTTAGTATAACAAATAAAAAACATGACTGAATTTTACCAAAAATTCTATAAGATACACCAATAAAATTACCATGTGCGATTAAAAGATAAAGTAGCAGTAGTTACGGGTGCATCAAGTGACATTGGTAAAGGTGTCGCAAAAAGATTTGCAGAAGAAGGAGCCAAAGTAATTCTCGTTGCAAGAAATCTAGAAGGGCTAGAGAAAGCCAGAAAAGAGATAGGAAATGAAAAATCTACTGCATCCATGTCGTGTGATTTGACTAATGAATCCCAAGTGATGCAAACAGTTAATCAAATTATGGCCACATATGGGAAAATAGATATTTTAGTCAATAATGCAGGTGCAATCAATGATCCAGTTCACTTTCATGAAATGGCAGATTCTGAGATTAAAAAATTAATTGATATCAATTTGTTTGGAGTTTTTCACATGACAAAATCTGTGCTAAACAAAATGTCAGATGTTAAAAAAGGAGTTATCATAAACATTGGTTCAATCTCAAGTGAAAGAGCTATACCAAGAGTTCATTTGGCAGCATACTCGGCAACAAAAGCAGCAGTAACAATGTTCACAAAATCAATTGCAGTAGAATATGCAAGAAAAAACATTAGATGCAATGGTGTAAACCCAGGAATTATCAATTCAGGTATGATAAAGCCATATCTTGATGATCCTCAAGCAAGAAAAGTGCTAGAAGAAAGATTGCCACTAGCAAGAATTGGCGAACCAATAGATGTTGCAAATGCAGTGTTATTCTTAGCATCAGATGAGGCAAATTGGATTACAGGCATTGTTCTCAATGTAGATGGTGGAAAAACAGCTTCAGAAGGATAATTCTGTTTGAATTTTTCAAGATGAAGTGATTTCATTTTTTCTTTTGTTGTAAGATTTGTAGCTAAAAGCAGTAATCCCCATAATTATTACAGTGAGTACAGACCAGAGTACAAAAGAAGCAATATCAGATTCTGCCATTAAACAAACATAGATGGATTAAACATCTAAAGTTTTGGTTTAAAAAACAAGATAATAAAATAAATTTTTAGAGTTATTTCTGAAACATCTAAATAGATTTGATACGAATAACTTTCATGCCGGAATTAATATGTCCAGATTGTGGAAAGCGCTTATTTCATGAAAATGAAGATACGTTAAAGATAGAACAAACAGTACATGGAAAATTCTGTAGGAAAAAAATGGGTGAAAACCATAGCTTCATGCATAGAGATCTAGCACATATGAGTACATTTGATTCGGAAAGAGAAAACGACACATCGGGTACGCCGATTTTAAAAAAATAACCTGTAGGTAAGTCACAACATAAAACTACCTCAAAATTATATTCTAGGATCAACAAAGCAAAGAAGTTGGCAATAGAGCATCATTATGATTTAGTAATAGTAGGAGGAGGTCCAGCAGGCTCGTCAGTAGCATATGAAGCAGCAAAAAATGGAATTAAGGTTGCACTTTTAGAGAAAGAAGAAACAATTGCACAGTCAGTTAGAACCAGCGGGGTTACATGGATACAAAACATAAAAGAATTTGGCATTCCAGATGACTGTTATAATCCGATTAAAAATTACTCATTTTGTTCACCAAATAACGAAGTTACAATCAGGGATACAATTCCACAAGCTGCAGTTTTAGATGTAAGAAAAACATATCGATGGTTAGCAGAGCAGGCAAAAAAAGAAGGTGCAGATATTTTTCTCAAAACCAACATCAATAATGTGATAAAAAATAAAGATGGCGATATTATCGGAGTAAGTGGAACAAACAAGGAAGGAGAGGTAACATTTCATTCCAAAGTTATCGTTGATGCAAGTGGATTTTCTTCAACAGTTTCCAAAGCTATGGGGTTTGTAACACAATGGGAGAGATTTGGAGCAGGTGCAGAATACGAAGTAGAAGCTGAAAATGTAGATCAAGAAACATGGTGGCTCATGGTGGGTCAGAAATATTCTCCAGCAGGGTATGCATGGATTTTTCCTGTAGGAAAAAATATCGTAAGAATAGGAGTTGGAGTTGGAAAACCAGAATCGCAAGTAGACCCTACAGAGCGATTAAAAGAGTTGATGGACTCAAAAATTGGTCCAATTAGTAAGTTAGGAAAAATTACACCTATTGAATTTCATTATGGGTTAATTCCAAACGACAGGTTATCAAGAAAAACAGTATACAATAATTTGATTTTGGTAGGAGATTCAGCAGGTCAGGCTAATCCATTAGTATTAGAGGGAATAAGATATGCAATAAAATTTGGAAGAGTTGCAGGAAAAATAGCATCAAATGCAATAAAATCAGGAAAAACAGATGAGACTGCACTGTATCCATATGAGGAAAAGTGGAAAAAAGACATTTATGCAAAAATCAAATCTGCAGGAAAAGTTCAAGATAGATGGATTGGATTATCAGATGAAGAGTGGGATAGAGAATTAGACATAATCAAGGAATTAAAACCTAACGAATTTTTAGATTTTATTAAAGCAGATTTTGGATTAACAAGTATGATAAAATTGGCAACACATCATCCAAAATTAGCAGTTAGACAGTTATTCAACTTGGTAAAAAGTAAAAACAAGATTTGAAAAATAAGAAAATAGACGTAGATTTAGAGCGTTACTTATAACAAGAAACCAGAAAGACAATCTTCAAATTAAATCAAAAATACAACTAACATGTGTGAGCTGGAGCACGATACACTGCTACGGCAGAGGAAACTCCTCCCTCCATACAGGAAATGTGATCCGGAGATGGATAATCAGAGATGATTGGCAACGGAACAGAAAATAATCCAACCTGGCGCACAATGATGGCAAAACCTGAGATTTCCAGAGAAGGAATGAAAAAGACGCCCCACATGGAGCAAGGCCAAACAGAACTATAGGATCCTGTACCAAGTTCAGGTAGGCTGCAAAGCGTAATATCGTGAAAACAGAAGGAGGGTTACTCCCAGCACACACAAATTTTTTAAAATATTTTAATTTTTAAAGAGATTAACTCATTGACTTGGCTTGTTCTTTACAAAGACTAGCATTACATCTGCATGTTGCATCACATAAACATGAACCATGTATTTCACAATCACATTCAGAACCAATTTCTGCAGATGCTGCACAACCACATGCTGCTTCCTCCTTATTGCTAGGAATGGCTGGAGGTGGGCTTTGTTTTTGGTCTTCATATACGCTTCTAGTTTGGGTATAATCAGATGTATCAGCAAGCTGTGCTTCTCCCCTATTAGTTTGATAACCACCAGAAGATGCACTTGTTTGGTAACTTACTAATCTACTTGGATCAATTCCTTGTTGACCAGTTGTTTGATTCTTTAATGTTCTATTACTAAAGATGAAAAATGCAATACCGCCAATTGCAGCCATTCCTGCCATGCCATAAACTATCATCACAGGAAAGTCTCCAGTAGAAGTTGTTTGGTAACCTTCTGGAGGAGTTGGTGTAATTCCTGCAATTTCTAAACCATCAAGTACATCTAGTGCACCAAATCCAATTGCAGCGATATTTCCCTGATCAGATGATTGAACACTTCTAACTACATAATTTTGATCAGCAGATACAGGTGCTTCAAAAACTCTTTCCACTTGTCTTCCTTCTCTAAGACTACTTTCGCCCATTGTCCATCTAGAGACAACAAATCCAGAGATAGACTCGTCTAATCCAAATGTAGCTGCATCGGAAGTAACTCCAGTAGGATCAAATAAAAAGTGCCAATTGGTCATTGGTTGTTCTAAAATATAATCTGCATTGATGAGACCTTTTGATAGTATTGAATCGGCATCAGTTCCTGCAAGAATATCATAGACTGCAGGTTCTTGGTCCTTTAACAAAGATATTGGCAGGTTTATTTCCACACCGTCAATTACAATAGAATCATTAGTGCTTACTCCTCTCCAACCCATATCAACTAAAGTACGAACTTGGTCTTTTGTAATTACATAGTCAGTCAGAGTGCCTTTTAGAATTACTTTGTAATCTACAGAAGTGTTAAGATTTCTACCTTTAAGATGAAAATCATAAGATACATTTAGATCAGATATTTTTGCATGACTTCCATCAGATTGAATTTTTTGGTTAAGACTTGCAATTAGTTGTTGAACTCCAGGGTTTGATGCATCTGCAGTGCCAGTAACTGTCCATTCCTTCTCATGTAATTCATCAAATATCTTTCCACCGTTTGGATATTCAATAAAGATAGTTTTCTGATAATTATAAGAGAAAGGAGATGCATTGCTATTAGGATTAATTTTAGCGTCTACTTGTGCTGCCCAAACAGAAGAACTTGAACCAATTACAAACAAACCAGCAATCAAAACTGCTAAAAATACAGTCCTAGACACGAATAAAATCGACAGTCAATTAGTAATAAACTTATCCTCAAAAACTAGATCGGTGATTTCTGAAAAAGTAATATGGAGTGACAGCAAACGGCTTTAGAGTTTTAGGAGAAAATGGAATGATTACAGTACTAGCAGGTGGGACAGGTTCGGTGAAACTAGTCAGAGGATTAGTAGCTCAAGAATCCAAAGTCAATGTAGTAAGTAACGTAGGGGACAATTATTGGCTTTATGGATTATACGTGTGTCCAGATATTGATACTATTGTTTATGGTCTGGCAGATTTACTAGATCAAGAAAGAGGATGGGGAATCAAAAAAGACACATTCAATTTTCTAAGACAGATGGAAGTGTTTGGAGAAGAGACATGGTTTAGAGTTGGAGACAGAGATGCCGCGACTCACTTGATAAGAACAAACATGCTAAAAAACGGTAAAAATTTGAGCGACATTACAAAATGGATGTGTGAGAAATTTGCAGTCAGTGCAAATATTATTCCAGTTACAGATAACAGCATAGAAACAAGAATAATCACAGACAAAGGAGAATTGCATCTTCAAGAATATTGGGTAAAACATCGTGGAAGAGATAAAGTTGAAGGAATTCAATATATTGGAGCAGATAAAGCACGTCCAAATCCTGAAGCAGTAAATGCAATTCATGATGCAGACATGGTAATTTTGGCACCAGGAAATCCACTAACATCTATTGGTCCAATGTTACAAATCAAAGGAATTCGAAAAGAACTTTCAAAAATTAAAAAGAAAGTTGTTGCAGTTAGCCCACTCATTGGAGATAAAGCCATTAGCGGACCAGCAGCAAAATACATGGAAGCAGCAGGGATTGAAGCAAACGCGTATGGTCTTGCAAAAATGTATTCAGATGTATGCTCTAACATAGTAGTAGATGCAAAAGACAGATTACTTGTAAAGAAAATTCAAAGTCTAGATATGAAAGTGTATGAAACAAAAATTACCATGAATAATAAACTAGCTGAAGACGCATTAGCAAATTTCATTTTAAAACAAATACACGTATAATTTGAAAATTGCAGCTATTGTTCCTGTAAAGACTTTCTCTCTAGCAAAAACACGTCTGGGTTTATCATCGCAACAAACAGAAGATTTATGCAAAATTATGTTGGAAGAGATATTGCACATATTATCAATTTCACCACAAATTGAAAAAACAGTAATTGTAACAAAAGAAGAAAAAGCAATTGAACTTGGCAAAAAATACAATGCCATAATAATCCCAGATAAGGAAGAAAAAAGCGTAAACAACGCAGTGTCTTTAGCTGACAAATATCTGTTAGAAAATAAATTTGACGCGTCAATTGTTTTCCCACAAGACATACCATTTATCAAAAGTCAAGATATTGATTTTATGTTAAACTACAAAGTACCCCCAAATTTTGCAATAGTAGTGCCCTCTAGAAGATTTGATGGTACAAATGCACTTGTAAGAATGCCAACAGATTTGATGATAACACATTATGATGAAGACAGTTATAAAATTCACATGAACACTGCAAAACAATACACTAAAAACGTAGCACTTGTTTTTGTAAAAAGGATAATGTGGGATGTAGATAACATGGATGATCTGAAATTTCTCCTAGAACAAAATGAGAAGCCAGAGATTGCAGCTAAAATTAAAAATATTTTAGAT
>SICY01000027.1 GCA_009697485.1 Nitrosarchaeum sp. | reverse complement strand
TTTGTAAATAATATTCCAGAATCTTGTCTTCTGCTTCTTTTGTCAAATTAGGGCTAGATCTTTTTGCATATGAGAGATATTTGGTTAGGGTATCGACATCAATTACAGAACGCTTGTCAGTTCCCTGAGGTGTATGCAATTCTATAATGTGTCTTGCAATTTTTTCATCTTTTTCTCTTCCTGGAATATCTCTAACTACAAAGATCAAGTCAAATCTTGTCAATAACGGAATTGGCAAATTTACGTTTTCAGTGATATTTTTGAATGGATCATATTTTCCATACATTGGGTTTGCAGCTGCTAAAATTGATGTTCTTGCATTTAGTGTTGCAACAATACCACCTTTTGCAATACTTGCAGACTGTTGTTCCATAACTTCATGCAGTGCACTTCTATCTTCTGGTTTCATCTTATCAAATTCATCAATGCATACAAGACCCTGATCACCTAAAACTACGGCACCTGCCTCTAACATCATAATTCCTGTCTTATCACGAACTACAGCTGCTGTAAGACCTGCTGCAGTTGAACCTCTACCTGATGTGTATAATCCTCTTGGTGCTATTCTTGCACAAAACTTTAACATCTCTGATTTTGCAGTACCAGGATCACCGACAAGAAATATGTTAATGTCACCTCTAATCTTGCTTCCATCGCCAAGTAATCTTTGAGTTGAACCTACAATTAACAACAAAATAGCTTCTTTGATTAGAGACTGTCCTTGTATATGTGGTGCAAAAGAATCAATCAATCTTTGATAAACATTAGGACTCTCAGATAGAGTCTTGATCATTTTTTCATCTTCTGGAGAAACTTCTTCTCTTACTATTTTACGTGAGGTCTTGGAACCTCTTCCTCCCAAAAATTCAATATTATTTCCTTCAATTCGTAATCGGTATAATCCGCTGTGTCCTCTAGTTATTCCTGCAATTGACTCTTGCTCTACTCTAACTATTCCTGTAAGAATTATCCTGTCCCCTGGTCTTGCGTTATCTACAAGATCCTGCCTAATTGTCACATCAATATAGTGAGGCAATTGGCCTGGCGGGAGATCTTCAGGAAGTTCCTGCAATCTAAGAATTTGAAAGTCTATGAATTTGCTGGCTTCTGGTTTTAATTCAAAATCTCTGTGCTTGCAACTTGGATTATCACATACTATAGGAATTTTTACATTCATTCCCCTTAGCTGAACTACTTTAGTTTGATGTTCATCAGGACAAACAAACACCAATTCTTTTGCTAGTGGTTTTACTTCGGATGCTCTAACTACCATACCTGAAACACTTGCAATATTTCCTATAGTTTCAGCATTGATTTGTCTTAGACTACGTTGTAGTGGATAATTTACCAGCCTTACACGAACTTCATCTTTAATTTTTTCTGCATAATCAGGAAATCTTGTTTGTAGTGCTTCTTTTATTGCCCTTGAAAATGCATTTAGAATTCTGTCAGGTTCTGTTGTGAAAATAATTTCTATTTCAGGTTCTACTACAAGATCATTGTAATCAACAATGATAAATTTTGCACTCTTTGGCATCATCTCATCGATTTGCTCTACATACTTGTAGCTGCCAGACTTGTCCTTGAATCTAATTAGAAAGTCTTTTACTCTATCAGATAATGCAGACTCTGTAAAAGTGCTAGTTTGAGTTTTGCTCATTTAAATCTCCTCGAACTTGTTTTTCAAATTCTTTGCTATTATCATGAATTGTTTTAAAGAAAATATTTTCTTCAACTGTTAGCTTGCTGTATAATTCAGAATTTAGTTTTGAAGAATCTGCAAGCTTTACAAGTTTTCCTCTTCTCATTCTAAATAATTCCAGCATAATACTTTCTACGTGATTAAAATCATCACGATTCAAAGTTTTCATTGACTCTTTTAGTTTGATGTAAAAGTGAGGATCAAGTGTAGACATTTGGTATTCACCGACCATCTTTTCTTTTGATAATGCTTGTTTTAGTTCGGTAATCATATCAGGTGTTTCTAAGGTTGCAAGTTTGTTTTGTGATAGAATTTTGCCTATCCATTGAGGTAAATTCAGTATCTCGCCTTGGGTGCCATTAATTTTTAGACCTGCCACATTGAATTTGATATCATGATTAATGGTAACTTTGGCATCCTTTAGACCATATCCAATAGAGTGCAGCTTTTCTATTCTATCAATTTCCATCGTGAGATCACTACTCCTTCAGAAGATCCTGATGTATCGGATCGATCAATTCTGTTCACTAACTTGTGAGATCAATTGATCCTATTAATTTCGATTTATTAGTGGGAGGTAGACTAGCATATCACATGTTATCAACAGGCATGTGGGTGGAAAAATACCGCCCAACAAAACTCTCAGAGATTGTAAATCAGACCGAAGTCATTGGTAGCCTACAAGCTCTAATTAAAGACCCAACAGATATGCCACACCTAATGTTTTCTGGCTCTGCGGGAGTAGGCAAGACAACTACTGCTTTGTGTATTGCCAGACAGATACTAGGAGATAATTCTAGAGACTATACCCTTGAGCTAAACGCATCAGATGAAAGAGGCATAGGCATGGTCAGAGAAAAAGTTAAGAAATTTTCTAGATTTGCAGGAATGGTAGAGGTTCCATTTAAGATAATTATTTTAGATGAGGCAGATGAAATGACCAATGATGCACAAACTGCGCTTAGACGAATAATAGAAGACACTGCAAAATACTGTAGATTTATCCTAATTGCAAATAATATCTCAAAAATTATTGACCCCATCCAAAGCAGATGTGCCACCTTCAAGTTTACATCAATTTCTGAAGAAGACATGATTAATCATCTGGAGAGTATAGCCAAAAAAGAGAAAGTAAAATCTGACAAAAAAGGGCTAAAGGCAATTTATGATTATTCCGAAGGTGATCTAAGACATGCCATTAATCTGATGCAGGCAACTGCAAGTATAGGGGAAATCTCAGAAGCTAATGTAAAGTCATCAGCTGGATTAACAAAAACTAGTGATGTTGATGATGTTTTAAAAATGGCACTCTCTGGTAAAGTGCTAGAAGCCAGAGAAAAAACAATTGAATTAATCAAAGTTTATGGAATGTCAGAATCAGATTTTCTAAAATATCTAAACTCTGCAGTGTTTAAAACAAAGCATGAAAAGTTATCTGACATTTTAGAAATAATTGCAAAATATGATTATAGAATTTTAGTTGGTGCAAATCCAGAAATTCAGCTGTCAGCCATGTTAGCTGAGTTAGGTAATTTGAAATAAAAACGCAGAGAGAGGGATTTGAACCCCCGAATGCTTGCGCACACAGGCTCTCAAGGCCCGCGCCCTACCGAGCTAGGCGACCTCTGCAAAAAATGATGTACAACAGTGATTAAAATTTGTTGAGATATACAAAAGAAATTTTATAAAAAGAAGAAAAAAGAAATTAATTCTTTAATCGTGTGCGTGTGGATTGCCGCTACCGGTCATTTTGACAAAGGTACCTGCTGCTTTCTCATGCCATTCCAAGTTTGCTTGTTCAATTCGAATAGCTCCTGTAGGACATATTTCCTGACAAGCCATACAAATAGTACAATCATGTTCTCGAATTGGTTGTGATTTGTCAGTTGCATCTAATCGTTCATTATGTTCAGTTTTTCCAGTTCCTGCAAAGACTTTACCAACTACATCTTTAGCTGGAATATCTTGTTCGGTTCTGAACCACTGGAATGTTTGAACTGGACATACACTCATGCATGAACCAGCTGCAATACAAGAATCCCAATCGACTGCTACTGTTGTGCCATGAATACCAAGAGGAACTTGTTTTTCTCCTCGTTCTTCATATGCTGCTTTTACATCTTCATTTGAGAATGCTGCACCTTCAGTACTTCCTTTTCCCCAAATCCAGTGAAAGTTTGTACCATCGCCATGGCTAGTTTTTCCGACTGGTTTTTGGTCGTGACAGAAATCTTCGGGTATTACTAAATCTACCATAAATGGATTATTTTGGAATATTATTTAAAGATAGACAAAATTAGTCTCAACTAAATCTGAATGGATTCCTGATTTACAGGATGTTTTAGGTAATAATAAATAAAATTAAAAAATAATTCTTTAATCGTGTGCGTGTGGATTTGGAGTACTAGCTACAATCTTAACATATGTTCCTGCTGCTTTCTCATGTGCTTCCAAGTTTGATTGATCAACTTTGATAGCTTGTGGAGGACAAACTGATACACATGCCATACACCAGATACAATCATGTTCTCTAATTGGATCTGCTTTGTCAGTCAAATCTTTTCTTCCCTCTTTTTCAGAACTTCCAGTTCCTGCAAAAGTTGCATTTAGCGCTTCAGTATTTGGAATATCTTTTTCAGTTCTGTACCATTGAAATACTTGAACCGGACATGCTTCAATACATGCGCCATCTGAAACACAAGAATCCCAGTCAACTGCAACCATTGTACCGCTAACACCTAGTGGAACTTGTTTTTCTCCTCTAGCTGCATAAGCTGCTACAACATCTTTATCTGCAAATACTTCGGCTTCTGAACCATCAGTATTTTTTGTTTTACCAGGACCCCAGACCCAGTGAAATTGTCCGTCTGTGGTACTAATTTTTCCAATTGGTTTGAGACCTTCTGGGAAATTTTCTGCTATTGGCATAAGAGAACTTTCGTTCAGATATTATTTAAAGCTAGACAAAATTAGTCTCGACTAAATTTTACTAGAATAAAAAACCTATGCTCAGAAAATAATTGAAATTTCCTTACGTTCATATCGATTGAATACAAATTACAACAAATGGATGTTATCAAGTTTGATGTTTACAGAGGACCAAACATAGGAATTTATATAAACACCAATGATGATTTTGTTTTGCTTCCAATGGGCTTTGCCCAAAACAAAGCAGAAAAACTAGGAGAATATCTAAAGGCACAAGTCTTGTATGGCTCTGTTGCAAACACTCGCCTGTTAGGTGCATTGATGGTCATGAATAACAATGGAATCTTACTGCCAAAGACTGCATATATTGATGAATATGAATTTCTAAAAAAAGAGACAAAGATGGAAATTGGTGTATTGGATTCAAAATATACCGCACTTGGAAATGTAATTTGTGCAAATGATAAAGGAGCTATTGTATCACCATGGCTATCAAAAGAAGACTGTAACACCATAGAGCAGGTATTGGGAGTAGAGGTATTGCAGAAAAGAATTGCTGGATTTAATCAGGTAGGTGCAGTTATGGTTGCAAATAATTCTGGCGCTGCCATCCACCCAGAAGCAGACGAAGAAGACATGAAGGAATTTGCAAATATAATGGGAGTGAGAGTAGAGCAGACTACCATTAATAATGGAGTCCCATATGTCATGTCCGGAATTTTGGTAAATGACAATACAGTAGTTGTCGGTTCTATGACTAGCGGTCCTGAAATTATGATGCTAACTAGGGCATTTTTAAATTAAGTATTGATTCTGGATCATCTGTAAGTTTTTCTATATCAATTTGTGATTCAGTTCCATCTTGCATGTTTCTTAATACAACTTTGCTATTTTCTAACTCCTTTGGAGCTACTATGATACAGTATTTTGACTCAGATGCTTGCTCGATTTGTTTTTTTAGATTCTTTCCAGATAAATCAATGTCAGTTGGAATATTGTTTAGTCTTAGTAAAGATGCAATGCTCATTGCAACTTTTTGCATCTCTTCATTAATGTAGAGAACTGAAACTCTGGTTTGCTTTGCTTCTGGAATTATTTTTTGCTCTTGCATTGTTAGTATTATTCTCTCCACTCCACCTGCAACACCTGCAGCTCCAATGTCTTCTCTTCCAAATGCTTTGGTTAGTGAATCATATCTTCCACCACCTGCCAATGCACCCAGAGTAGAATTTTTATCAAATACCTCAAAGACCATTCCAGAATAATAGTCCAGTCCTCGAACTATGCCAAAATTTATGCGTGTATTTACTATTCCTCTGTTTTCTAGCGAATCTAGTAATTGCTTTAGCTCAGTCCATGATTGTAGTTTGGATGTATCTAGTTTTGATTCTATTTCTGGAATAGTTCCTTTGATTTGTGAAAACTCTAGAATCTTTTCTAATTTGGTGATATCATATCTGTCTTTGAATTCATTAATTATTTCTTGCTTTGATTTTTTTTGTATTTTATCTATTGCCCTTAGCATATCTCCAACTAGCTTGGGATCTTTTGAATCAAAGACTTGATTGATAAATGACTCTACTAAATTTCTGTGGTTGATATCTATTGTAATATCTTTGAGTAATAATGAATCAAATAGTCTGGATGTTAGTTCAATGATTTCAGCTTCGGATTCTAGATTTGGTTTTCCATAAATCTCTACATCCCACTGGTGAAAGTAGCGATATCGTCCCTTTTGTGGCTCGTCATATCGGAATACTCCGCCAAATGCGGATATTTTTGCTGGGAGTCTCATTGATTTTTGTGCAGCTGCATATCTTGTTAATCCTACAGTAAAATCAAATCTTAGAGCTACTTCTCTGTCTCCTTTGTCTTTGAAATAATAGATTTCATCTCTAATTGCGGGTCCGGACTTTGTCTCTAGTACGGATAGTAACTCAATTGGGGATGGATCCATAAAGGAGAATCCGTATAGATTTGATAATTTTTTAAAATGATACCTGATATGTTCAATGTTTGCGTTTTCTTTGTCTTCGAAATCTTTCATTCCACGTGGTAGTTCCATTGGTGATTTGTTAATGGGTATGGATTTAGATATTTCTGTAATAACTATGCAGAACTAGGCAATTTTTGCCCAAATTGTAAAATCAGAGTGCAAGCACGGATTAACAGCAATGTCTTTTTTTCATAGTTTGTAGTATATATTGAAGAAGCAAAAGATCGTGCAAATATATTATAAAAAATATTATTATCTCGTAATATTTCAAAAGGACAGAATATGTGAATGCTTTATATTATAAAATTAATGTCATAAGTACAACATAAGGAAGATTTCATTTCAATTAATCGCAAATTCCTTGATAGGTCATTTTCCTTATGTTAAGTATTGTTACAAAATTTAGTTGAATAAAAAAGCATGAGATATTTGTTCTAAAACAGCAAATAATAAATGTCAATGAAATACCTCAAAGACCATCTAAATTAATACTTGGTAAGATTTCAAAAACATAGTTGAGCTACAAGTTTTTAGAACATGCAACTGATGCATTCATTGAAGTAACTGCTAAAGATCTCAAAGAGGCATTTTTGGTAACTGCCAATGCAGTAATCAACATCACACTAGACCAAGATAGAGTAGAAGAAAAAGAGCAAAAGGAAATCATTGCACAAGGAAAAGACCTCAGATATCTTTTGTTTAGCTGGCTAGAAGAAGTAACTTTTGTGCTAATTACAAAAGGTTTTGCAATAAAAAGAATAGAACTAGACATTCAGGAAAACAAAGGCTACAAAATTATTGCCAAAGCGTATGGTGAGCAGCTTAATTTTTTAAAACATAATTTCAAAGTGGAAATCAAAGCCCCCACATTTTATGAGATGAAAATTGAGCAAAATAATGGAGTATTTATGAGATTTTTACTTGATCTCTGAGTTTGGTGAAATTTTATTATCAAATCTATAGAAGAATTTATTCGCATTTTTTAAAAGTAAATGCATTTCATTTCATATTGTGCACACAAAATTAGGCGTATTTTTGGTATTTTTGCTAGCTACTAGCATAATTGCTCCAGCATACGCCAACGTTACTTTGGTAGCATTAGAAAAAAGTTTCTACATAAATGAAGAGAAAATGACATTTATTGGAAAAGAGCAAGAAGGTAAAAAAGCAGTTTATGTAATTATTCGCGATTCAACAGGAGCATACAAGGGAATGCTTTCTGATCCTACATCAGAAAGTGACGGTACATATTCAACAATTCCAAAAACGGTATCACAATTCTTTGATATTGAAGGAACATACAATGCAACAGCATTTACAGATTCTCAAGGAGAAAAGAGTGGAATTACAATCAAACTACAATATGATGGAGACAAAGTTTTAGTTCTACCAGATTTTGTATTGACGCTTAATTCAATTCCAGATAAAACAATTGAAGAAAAAAAGACTCTAGTATTTACTCCTACATTGACTGAATCATTAACAGATGTAACATTTAGTCTTGAAAAAAATCCACCGACAGGTGCATCCATTAATAACCAAACAGGACAATTTACGTGGACTCCAACAGAATCGCAAGGTCCAGCTTCATATATTTTTGATATTGTAGTAAAAAAAGGAGCATCAGAAGATAGAGAAAATATAACGATCACTGTAACTGAACCAACCCCTGTAATACAGCCAGAGCCAACAGTTGAAGAACCTACACCAGTAACAGAACCAGAGCCAACACCTGAACCAACAAATGAAT